>JAUVQB010000089.1 GCA_030598385.1 Alphaproteobacteria bacterium
CGTCTCCGGAGGCGCGGTGCGCTCTTACCGCACCCTTTCACCCTTACCGGCCAAGGGGTTACGCCCTAGCGGGCGCTCCCGTGCCGGCGGTTTGCTTTCTGTGGCACTTTCCCTGGGGTCACCCCCGCCGGGCGTTACCCGGCACCGTGTTTCCGTGGAGCCCGGACTTTCCTCCCCCGCGACCGGCCGAACCGATTGCGAAGGCGGCCATCCGGCCGTCTGATCCAAGGTTTACCTAGGCTTTGGGGACCTCGCCGTCAAGCGGGCGATAGCCGCGCCAAGAGGCTCCCCAAGCGCGCCGCGGTCTCGCCGTCGGGCTCGCCGGTGACGGCGGTCGGGCGGAAATGGCGCTGGAAGGCGGCGATGACGGCCCGGGTCTCCCCATCGAGCCTGCCATGCCGGGGCACGGCATAGCCGAACCGGGCCAGCTTGGCCTGGATTTCCGCCATATCGGGCAGAGGCTCGGGGGGCTCCGCCGCCTGCTTGACATCCCGGGGCCAGAGGCCGATGCCCACAGCCGCCAGGGCCCGCCAGTCGAACAGCTCGCCGGGGTCCCGCTTGCGGGCCGGCGCCACGTCGGAGTGGCCCAGCACCCGGGCCGGCGGGATCGGGTGGCGCGCCAGCACCTCTTTGGCGACGGCGATGAGGGTCGCCATCTGGGCCTCGGGAAACGCCCGGTAGCCGCAGCTATGGCCCGGGTTGACCAGTTCGATGCCGATCGAGCGGGCGTTGATGTCGCTGGCGCCGGCCCAGCTCGAGGCGCCGGCGTGCCAAGCCCGCCGGCCCTCGCCGACCAGACGGTAGGCCGTCCCGTCCTCGTCGACGCAATAATGGGCGCTGACCCTGGCCCTGGGATCGCAGAGGCGGTCGAGGGCGGCCTCGGCGCTCTCCATGTCGGTGTAGTGCAGCAGCAGGATGTCGACCGCCTGACCCGCCGGGCGGGCGTCGTGGTTGGGCGAGGGGCGGTCGACGAAATGCGACATGGTCGGGGCCACACCTAAGTCTGCTGGCGCAGCTCGCGGATCCGGTCGTGGGCCGCGTTTATGGTGGCCAGCTTCTCGTTGGCCAGGTCGACGAACTCCTGGGGCAGGCCCTCGGCCACCAGCTTGTCCGGGTGGTTTTCGAGCACCAGGCGCCGGTGCGCGGCCTTGATCTCTTCGTCACTGGCCTTGTGGCTGACGCCCAGGATCTCGTAGGGATCGGAGGCGTCGGGCCCCATGTTGCTGGCGCGGATGCGGGCCCAGTCGTCCTCGTCGAAGCCGAAGATCTCGGCCACCTTCGCGAGGTAGTCGAGTTCGTCCTGGGTGATCTTGCGGTCGGCCCGGGCGATGTGGAAGAGGCCGTCGATCAGCTCTTCCAAGACCGCCGGGTTGTGGCGGAACAGGCGGCCGATCTGCTTGGCGTAGGGCTCGAACCCCTGGGCGTCGCGGCGCGCCTGGTTGAACAGGCGGCCGACGTTCTGCATTTCCTCCTGGGGAATGTGGAAGACTTCCTTGAAGGCGCCGATCTCGTCCTTGGTGACGACCCCGTCGGCCTTGGCCATCTTGGCGCCCAGCACGATCACGCCGATGGTGAAGGCGACACGCCGGGTGGCGTCGTCCTCGGGCGCCTCGCGGGTGCTGTCGCGCATCTTGTCGACGGCGTGGCCGGCGCCGGCGCCGAGGATCGCGCCGATCGGCCCGCCGATGGCGAATCCGGCCGCGCCGCCCAGTATCTTGCCCCAAACGCTCATGGCTCAAATACGCTCATGGCTCAAATACGCTCATGGGCCCGATACGCTCATGGGTTTGAGTCCGCCATAACACTGTCGATCCGCCCCGGCGAAGGCAAGCGGCCCAGGCCCGGGATCTTTATGGCCAGGTCCAGCGGGTCGATGCCGAAGGTGAGGCCGAGCAAATGGACCTCGAGGCCCTCCTCGATGCCGGCGAGCAGTCCGGCCAGGCCGAACAGCGACACCTGATAGCCGCTGCCGCTGGGGCTGGGCCCGAAGAAGGTGGTGCCGCCGAGGTAGTCCTTTCCGACCGCGGTCGGCGGCAGCTCGAGGCCCAGTTCGGGGACCCGGCGCGCCACGAAGGCGGTGAAGGTGTTGGAGTTGGGGCCGGGCCAGGTGCGGTAGCGGCCCTCGTAGGGATAGCTCTCGACCGCCGCTTCGATTCCGTCGATCAGGCCTTCGGCCTCGGCCCCGCGCAGGTCCAGATAGAGCTCGGGCTCGGCGCCGTACCACAGGCGGTCGGGCTCTGCCTCGCCCGACTTCACCGAATTGTTGCCGTGCCAGCCGACGACCTCGTAGACCCGGTAGCTGTCGGCCCCGGCGCGTTTGGCGGAGATCCAGGTGTGCACTGAGAAGGCGCCGCGCCAGCGGAAGGCACGGGCGCCGTAAACCTGGATCACCGCTTCCGGCGTCGTCGCCGCATCGGGCGCCAGCCCCGTGCTGGCCCGGCTGGCGGTCCGCCAATCGCCCGACAGGCTCACCCGGCCGGTGAGGATCGTGATGAGCGGGCCGCCCAGCAAGAGGGCGAGCAGGATAAAGGTTCGTACGGCAAAGGACGTCACGGGCAGTCTCCTCGCGGCTGCCATATCACGTGCGCACCGGTTTGTGGAGCCTTGCTGGTTTCGCGTCATGGGTAATTTATCTGGCGACGGACTGACGATTCGTGTTGATGATTTATCTACAAAGTCTGTATAAAGTGTATATATCGACCGGTTGGCGAAGCGGTCGTCGGTTTGAGCGTCCACGGGATGAGGGGAGTGCGGGGGGTGAGCGAGACTCTGGAGAACGCGAAGCGGACGCCCGAGAGGGGCGATGGCCGTTGGCAGTTCTGGATCGACCGGGGCGGCACCTTCACGGACGTGGTGGCGCGCCGCCCCGACGGCGGCCTCATGACCCACAAGCTCTTGTCGGAGAACCCCGAGCGCTACCGCGACGCGGCGCTCGAGGGCATCCGCGCCCTGCTCGGCCTGGAGCGCCGGGAACGGATCCCCGCCGAGGCCATCGAGGCCGTGAAAATGGGCACCACCGTCGCCACCAACGCGCTGCTCGAACGCAAGGGCGAGCGCACGGTCCTGGTGATCACCAAAGGCTTCGGCGACGCCCTGCGCATCGGTTACCAGAACCGCCCGAATCTGTTCGCCCGCGAGATCGTGCTGCCGGAGCTGCTTTACAGCCGGGTGATCGAAGTCGACGAGCGGGTGACGGCGGCCGGCGAAGTGCTGGCCGTGCCGGACGAAGACGCCGTGCGCCGCGATCTGCAGGAGGCCTTCGATTCGGGTTTCCGCTCGGCCGCCATCGTGTTCATGCACGGTTACCGCTTTTCCGAGCACGAACGCCGGGTGGCGGACCTCGCCCGCGCGCTCGGCTTCGGCCAAGTCTCGGTGAGTCACGAGGTGAGTCCGCTGATGAAGCTGGTGAGCCGGGGCGACACCACCGTGGTCGATGCCTATCTCTCGCCGATCCTGCGGCGCTACGTGGATCAGGTGGCCGGCGAACAGGGCGACGCGCGGCTCATGTTCATGCAGTCGAACGGCGGCCTCACCGACGCCCGCCTGTTCCAGGGCAAGGACTCGATCCTGTCCGGCCCGGCGGGCGGCATCGTCGGCGCCGTGGAGACCGCGGCCATGGGCGGCTTCGACAAGATCATCACCTTCGACATGGGCGGCACCTCGACCGATGTTGCCCACTACGACGGCGAATACGAGCGCGCCTTCGAGACCCTGGTGGCCGGTGTGCGCATGCGCGCGCCCATGATGCGCATCCACACGGTGGCGGCTGGCGGCGGCTCGATCCTCGCCTTCGACGGCGCGCGCTACCGGGTCGGGCCGGAGTCCGCGGGCGCGAATCCGGGGCCGGCCTGCTATCGCCGCGGCGGGCCGCTGGCGGTCACCGACTGCAACGTGATGCTGGGCAAGATCCAGCCGGCGCACTTCCCGAGCGTCTTCGGCCCCTCGGCCGACCAGCCGCTCGACGCCGAAGTGGTGCACGAGAAGTTCGCGGCGCTCGCCCGGGAGATTGCCGCGGCCACCGGCAAGGCCGAAACGATGCCCGAGGAGGTGGCCGAGGGATTCCTGCGCATCGCGGTCGAGAACATGGCCAACGCGATCAAGAAGATCTCGGTCCAGCGCGGCTACGACGTGACCGAGTACACCCTCAACTGTTTCGGCGGCGCCGGCGGCCAGCATGCCTGCCTTGTGGCCGACGCGCTCGGCATGACGCGGGTCTTCCTGCATCCCTTCGCCGGCGTCCTGTCGGCCTACGGCATGGGCCTGGCCGACGTGCGGGCCCTGCGCGAGCGGCAGATCGAGGCGCCCTTCGAGGCCGCCGTGGTGCCTGCCCTGGAAGAGGCCTTCGTGATCCTGGAAGCCGAAGCCCGGCGCGAGATCCTCGAACAGGGCGTTGCCGAGGCGAAGGTTTCGCTCCAGCGTAAGGTCCATCTGCGCTACGAGGGCACCGACAGCCCGCTGCAGATCGACTTCGCCTCCCTCGAAACTATGAAACGCGCCTTCGAGGAGAGCCACCGCCAGCGCTTCGGCTTCGTCGCGCCGGACCGCAAGCTGGTGGCCGAGGCGGTCTCGGCCGAGGCCATCGGCACCACCGAGGCGGTCCGGGACCTGGAAATGCAAACGGAAGCGGCAAGCGGCGCCTGCGGGGCTGCGCCGGCCGAACCTGTCGACCGGGTGCGCATCTACGCCCTGGGCGCCTGGCGGGACAGCCCGCTTTATGACCGCGACCGGCTCATGCCGGGTCAGAGGGTGGACGGCCCGGCGATCATCGTCGAGCGCACGGCCACCACCATCGTCGAACCGGACTGGCAGGCGGAATTCACCCGGCGCGGCCATCTCGTGCTAACCCGCGTGAAGCCGCGCCCCAAGATGGAGGCCGTCGGCACCGCCGCCGACCCGGTCATGCTCGAGGTCTTCAACAACCTCTTCATGTCGATCGCCGAACAGATGGGCGCGACGCTGGCCAACACGGCCTATTCGGTGAACATCAAGGAGCGGCTCGACTTCTCCTGCGCCATTTTCGACCCCGTGGGCAATTTGGTGGCCAACGCGCCTCACATGCCGGTGCATCTCGGCTCCATGGGGGAATCGATCAAGACCGTGATCCGCGAGAATGCGGTCTCGATGAAACCCGGCAACGTCTACGCCCTCAACGCGCCCTACAACGGCGGGACCCACCTGCCGGACGTCACGGTCATCACGCCGGTGTTCGATCAGGCGGGTCGGGAGATCCTGTTCTATGTCGGCTCGCGCGGCCATCACGCCGACATCGGCGGGCGCACGCCGGGCTCGGCGCCGCCCGACAGCACCACGATCCACGAGGAAGGCGTGCTGATCGACAACTTCCTCATGGTCGAGGAGGGCGTGCTGCGCGAGCGCGAGACCCTGGAGATGCTGACGTCGGGCCCCTTTCCCTGCCGCAACCCGACCCAGAACATGGCGGATCTGCGCGCCCAGATCGCGGCTTGCGAAACCGGCGTGCAGGAGGTTCGCGAGATGGTCGCTCACTTCGGGCTCGACGTGGTGCAGGCCTATATGGGCCACGTCCAGGACAACGCCGAGGAATCCGTGCGCCGGGTGCTCGACGTCTTGAAGGAGGGGGCCTTCGCCTACCCGCTCGACAACGGCTCGCAAATCCGGGTGCGGATCACGGTGGACCGGGACGCGCGCGAGGCCACCATCGACTTCACCGGCACCTCGCCCCAGGACCGGGGCAACTACAATGCCCCCACCGCAGTCTGCAAGGCCGCCGTGCTCTATGTCTTCCGGACCCTGGTGGACGACGAGATCCCGCTCAACGAGGGCTGCCTGAAGCCCCTCAAGCTCGTCATCCCGGAGCACTCGATGATCAGCCCGGACTATCCGGCCGCGGTCATCGCCGGCAACACCGAGGTGTCGCAATGCATCACCGATGCGCTCTATGGCGCGCTCGGCGTGCTGGCCTCGGCCCAAGGCACCATGAACAACTTCGTTTACGGCAACGAGCGCTATCAGAACTACGAGACGATCTGCGGCGGCACCGGCGCTGGGCCCGACCACGACGGCACCGGCGCCGTCCACAGCCACATGACCAACACCCGCATGACCGATCCGGAGGTGCTGGAATGGCGCTTTCCGGTGCGCCTTGAGGAATTTCGCATCCGCCGCGGCTCCGGCGGCCGCGGGCGGCACCGGGGCGGCGACGGCGTGGTCCGCAAGATGCGCTTCCTGGACGCCATGACGGCAACCACCCTCTCCTCGCACCGCGACACGGACCCCTACGGCCTCGCCGGCGGCGGGCCGGGGGCACGGGGCCACAACTACGTCGCGAGGGCTGACGGCACCGTCGACGAATTGAAGGGCAATGACGAGACCGAAATGCGGCCCGGGGACGTCTTCGTGCTGGAGACGCCGGGCGGCGGCGGCTTCGGGGCTCCCGTGGA
>JAUVQB010000250.1 GCA_030598385.1 Alphaproteobacteria bacterium
CAACGACAGTTTCGGTCGGGCCGCGCGGAGAGGGAGGCGAAATGGATCACTCGGCTGTCGCGCTCGGCCGCGTCGACGCTCCGGTGAAGGGCGTGCTTTGCGTCATCGCAGGCATTTCCATCTTCTCGATCCAGGACGTCATCATCAAATCGATCAGCGGTAGCTACCCGGTGCACGAGATCGTATTCGTGCGCAGTGTAGTTGCCCTGGCCCCGCTTTTGCTGATCGCCCATTTCGACGGCGGACTGTCGGGATTGCGCACCCGGCGGCCTTTGGCCCATCTGTTGCGTGCCTGCGCCATGCTGGCTTCTTACACGACCTTTTATCTCGCCATTGTGGCCTTGCCGCTGGCGTCCGCGGTCGCGCTGTTTTTCGTGGCGCCGCTGCTGATCACCGCGCTGTCGCATTTTGTGCTCGGCGAAAAGGCGCAATTGCGACGCTGGCTTGCCGTTGCCACGGGCTTCATCGGGGTCCTCATCATGACGCAGCCCGACGGCAGCACCATCGAACCGGCGGCGCTGTTCGCCGTGTGTGCGGCGCTGTTCTATGCCCTCTCTGTCATGGCGACACGCCGCATGGGTGCGACGGAGTCCGGCGCCTCTCTCGCCTTCTCCGCGACCTTGTTCTATGTCGGCGCGAACGGCCTGCTCGGCCTCTGGCTCGGCGACGGCTCTTTGGCAAAGGGGGGCCATCCAAGCCTGGAATTTTTGCTGCGCGCCTGGGTCGTGCCGACTTGGAGGGACTTCGGGCTGATGGCTGTCTGTGGCCTGATCGCGGCCTTCGGCTTCTATTTCCTGTCCCAGGCCTACCGCCTTGCCCAGGCGACCAGCGTAGCCCCCTTCGAGTATGTTGGCCTGCCGCTCGCCGCCCTCTGGGGCTATCTATTCTGGAGCGAAATCCCCGACCGTGCGACGGTCCTGGGGGTCGCACTGATCGTCGGCAGCGGACTTTATGTCCTGCACCGCGAATCGGTTCGCGGTCGGCGCACCGCGGCCGGGCGCGGCCTTCGCCCGCGAGTTTGAGCTCGCCGCGCCAGGGACCCGACCGGCGAACAGGTTAATGCCCTGCTGGGCATGTCATGCCGGGGCCGTAACGGCCGTTCAAGTCCCCGTGAGCTGTGACATCCGTCACTGCAGGCCGCTCGGTGGCCCGTTACCTTCAGCACCAGACGACGAGACGAAGGCCATTGGAGGCGCAGATCATGCGACCGACACGAAGCGCGCGACTGCACTGGCAAGAGATGGTCTGGTATGGCTGGACCGTTTCCAGCGCTCTCGTGGTGGCCGGCTCTGCCTTGGCCTATCTCCTCGGCTTCGGCGGCCTCACCACTCTTTGGAGCGTTTGACCCGGCGGCCCTCTCCGGAGAGGCGAGACTGAGTCAAGAAGGCGCGCTGATCCACGCTGATCGGCTCAGGCGTTCACGCGGCGGATTTCCACCAGGGTGCCGTGGACGCTGGAGCTTTCGCCCATATCGCTCTTTTCCCCTGAGTTCAGGCGATTGACGTTGCAGCCCTGGGCTTCCAGCCCGGGCCAGCGGCCCTTGTGCGACAGCGCCGCGCCCCGCGGCACTTCGTCCGATATCACCGCCTGAAAAATCATTTCTCCCATTTTGTTGGATAGCCGGACCTGATCCCCCGCCGCCAGGCCGATCTGGCGGGCGTCGTCCGGGTGGAGCGTGACCGCCGCGGGCCCCAGCTTCTCGAGAATCGTCGGATCGTTGCCGTAGCTGTCGTTCATCTGCCACCGGCTGGCGGGCGTTAGCAGGCGCCAGCATCCCTCGAGCGGCCGGGGATCGTGGCTCGGCTGGGGAACGCGCGGGTGGCCGTCGGCTTCGGCGCGTTCGGACGCGATCTCGATCCGCCCGGAGGGCGTGGCGAAGCGCAGCGCCTCGAACTGGACCAGGGGGTCCGCGAAGGGGTCGATCGTGCCCTGTTCTTTCAGTTGATCGAAGGTGATCCCCAGGCCGCTGCGCTCCAAGACCGTGTCGAGAATCGATCTGTCGCTCTCGGTGAGCTCCGGCTCCCGGTAGCCCATGGCGCGCGCCAGGCGGCGGAAGATCTCCTGGTTGGGCAAGGCCGCGCCCAGCGGCGGCATGGCCTCGGCCTGGGCCGACAGCGTCAGGTGGAAGTAGGACGTCACCAGGTCGTCGAACTCCAGGAAAGAGGCGGCCGGCAGCACGATGTCGGCGAGCGCCGCCGTTTCCGTCATGAAAAGGTCGGCGACCACCGTGAAGAGGGACTCGCGCTCGAGCGCCGCGCGCAATTCGCCCTGGCGCGGGCCGGAGGCGGCCACGTTCATGTTCCAATTGAAGAACACCTTGGTACGCTCGCCGTCCGCCAGTGCCTCCACCAGATCCATGTGGCTGATCGACGCAGGCTCCCCGACGCGCAGATGGGGGGCCGCCACATAGTCCCCGTCGATACGGCGCGGGCCGCTGCCATTGAGATAGTAGAGGCCGGCCCCGGGCTTTCCGAGGTTGCCGCTCGCCGCCGGCAGGAGGCCGCAGGCCCGGAAGATGTTGCCGCCCAGCCGCTGGCGCTGCAGGCCCTGGCCGAGCCAAAGGATCGACGGGCCGTCGCCGTAGATCCGGGCCGCCGCCTCGATATCCTCGGCAGAAACGCCGGTCACTTGCGAGCCCCAGTCCGGCGGACAGGTGTCGATCAGGGGCGCCACCTCGTCCCAGCCCAGGGTGTGGGCGGCGATGAACTCCCGGTCCAAGCGATCCTCGCGCGCCAGCACATGCAGCATGGCGAAGGCCAGCGCCGCGTCGGTGCCAGGGAAGGGCTGAAGGTGAAGGTCCGCCGCCTCGGCCGTTCCGTGGCGCACCGGATCGACGACGATGACCTTGCCGCCAAACTCGCCCAGCCAGTGCTTGTGGGCATGGGGGGCGGAACTCGAGGGGTTGGCGCCCCACACCAGAATGCAGCGGCTGTCCTTCGCCGTCTTCGGATCGAACGGGGTGAGCGAGCTGCCGTAGAGGTAGTCGAGCGCCACATGGCCCGCGTTGTTGCAGATCGTGTCGGGCTCGACCTCGCTCGCGCCCAGCCGGTTGAAGAAGCGCAAGGGAAAGTCCCCGGCGATCAGGGAGCAGGTGCCGGTATAGTGGGCATGCAGGACGCTTTGCGGCCCCGCGGCGTCGATTGCCGCGGTGAGCCGTTCGGCGATCTCGCTCATGGCCTCATCCCAGGAAACGGCCTCGAACATGCCGCTTCCCTTGGCGCCGCTGCGGCGCAAGGGCCGGTCCAGCCGGGCCTCGGGATCGCGCCAGGCGCCGTTATAGGCGATCGCGCACTTGCCGCAGAGACCGCCCCGGCTCACCGGATGGGCCGGATCGCCCAAGACCTTGGCCACCTTGCCGTCGCGCCTGACCACCGCGATCCCGCAGGAATCGTAGCAATCGCGCGGACA
>JAUVQB010000386.1 GCA_030598385.1 Alphaproteobacteria bacterium
CCGAAGAAGGCGGTGGTGGCGCTGAAATGGACGGTGCGCGAGATGGAGGAGCGCTACCGCGCCATGACCCGCCTCGGGGTGCGCAATATCGAAGGCTACAACGCCCGGATCGAGGAGGCCCGGCGCACCGGCGAGGTGCTGACCCGCCGGGTGCAGACCGGCTTCGATCCGGATACCGGGCAGCCGATTTACGAGGACCAGCCCTTCGATCTGGAGCCGCTGCCGTTCATCGTCGTCGTGGTCGACGAGATGGCCGACCTCATGCTGGTCGCCGGCAAGGATATCGAGGCCGCCGTCCAGCGCCTGGCGCAGATGGCCCGCGCCGCCGGCATCCACATCCTGATGGCCACCCAACGCCCCTCGGTCGACGTCATCACCGGCACCATCAAGGCCAACTTCCCGACCCGTGTGTCGTTCCATGTGACCTCCAAGATCGATAGCCGCACGATCCTCGGCGAGTCGGGCGCCGAGCAGCTCCTGGGCCAGGGCGACATGCTCTTTATGGCCCAGGGCGGGCGCATCACCCGCGTGCATGGCCCCCTGGTGACCGACCAGGAGGTCGAGGACGTGGTCGCCCACCTGAAGCGCCAGGGCCAGCCTTCTTATATCGAGTCCGTCACCGAGGAGGAGGACGCGGAGGGCTTCGACGGCTTTGCCGCGGAGGGCGGCAGCGGCGACGAGCTCTACGACCGGGCGGTGGCGGTCATCTGCCAGCACCGCAAGGCCTCGACCAGCTTCATCCAGCGCCATTTGCAGATTGGCTACAACCGGGCGGCTCGCATCATCGAGCGCATGGAAGGCGAAGGCCTGGTCAGTGAAGCCAACCACGTGGGCAAGCGTGAGGTCCTGATCTCCGGCCCGGAGGGTATGAGCGCCGTCTCCTGATGCGCTACAGGTCTGGCGAGCGAGGGGAACGGACCCTACATCAGGGTCGTAGAATGGAAACGATGCAAACAAATCCCCGAGCCGGCGCCGGGCCTCTGGTCCGCGCGCTTCTCGCCTTGAGCGTGCCTCTCGCCCGATCGCTGCTTTTTGCCATGGCGGTGCTGTTTGCCGTGGGGGCGGGAACGGCCGCGCGGGCGCAAAATGAAAGCGCGGCGGCGAGCGGCCAGGGCGCCGAACAGGCGGCCGCAACCGGCGACGCCGACGAGCGCGAGACCTTGACGCGCCTGCTCGATTACCTCAACCGGATCGACACCCTCAAGGCCCGCTTCGTGCAGGTCTCCTCCAACGGCGCCTATGCCGAGGGCGATCTCTATCTCGACCGTCCCGGTCGCATGCGCTTCGAGTACGACCCGCCCCATCCGGCACTGTTGATCGCCAACGGGGTGACGCTGCTCTATTACGACCGGGAACTGAAACAGGCCACCTTCCTGCCGCTTTGGGAAACGCCGCTCTGGTTCCTGCTCCGCGAGGAGGTCGATCTCGAAAAGGGGGTCGAAGTCCAGGCCATCGAACGGCGCGCCGGCACCATCCGGGTCACCCTGCAACTGAGCGAGGACGGCGGCGAAGGGCAGGTGACGCTGGTCTTCGGCGACCGGCCGGTGTCGCTGCATAGCTGGGAAATTCAGGACGCCCAGGGCATCTCTACAAAGGTGGCGCTGGTCAACCCGGACTTCGGGGCGGAGGTCGAGCGCAGCCTGTTCGAGCACGGCGATTTGAACATCCACTTCAAGGATCGAAGAAATTAGCTGTGCCGGGCCGTCTCAGGGCGCCTCGCGCATCGGGGGCGGCAGTGCGAATCAGGGCGCCTCGCGCATCTCGGCCGATAGGAATGGCCGCACGACGAGGTGGGCAAGGGGCCGCTCCGGCCTATCCTGCACGCCGATCTCCATCCCCGGGGCCCGCGGTGTCGGGCTGCGGCTGGCGAACAGGCGGTCCCAAAAACTGAAGACCGTGCCGTAATTGCTGTCGGTGTCGCTCTGCCGGGCGTGGTGGTGCACCCAGTGGATCGACGGGGTGATGATCAGCAGGCTGAGCGCAGCCTCCAGCCCGGCCGGCAGGCGCAAGTTGGAGTGATGGAACAGGGTGGCCATGAGCAGGAGGGCTTCGAAGGCCAGAATCGAGCTGAATGGAAAGCCCAGCAGATAGATGACAGCGGCCCGCGCCAGGGCCGAGAGCAGCACCTCGCCGAAGTGAAACCTGATGGCCGATGTCGTGTCGAGAAACTGGTCCAGATGGTGGATCTCGTGAAACCGCCAGAGCAGGGGGACCCGGTGGTTCGCCAAGTGCCACCAGTAGATCAGGAAATCCAGCAGAACGAGATCGACCAAAAGGCCCGGCCAGCCGGACCAGGCCTCGGGCCGCCAGTCGAGCGCCGCCTCGCTGGCCCAAAAGGAAAGCGGCACGACGATGAGCGGCGAGAGCCCC
>JAUVQB010000028.1 GCA_030598385.1 Alphaproteobacteria bacterium
AGGAAATTCACCATGTCGGGACCGGGAATGTCGCCGAAAGCGACGTGCATGGTTCCCTTGTCCTGGGCGGCGGCGGGGCCGCCGGCCACGGCCAAGGCAACGGCCGCCACGGCAGCCAGGCAAAGCGGCTTCAACTTCGGTATCTGAAACATGGCATCCTCCCCTTACGATGTCTCGCGCTGGGTCTCGCGCTGGAAACAGTTTGATCTCGCGGTTTTCGTTCCCTCGTGGCGGCCGGGCCTCCCCGTGGCGCTGGCGATGAAATGTCATCGGTTCAGGCCTGGCTCGACTCACGCGGCCTCCTTGTCGGCGATCCAAGAGGTCAGGGCGCCGATCCCCTCGATGCGGCAGGTGACCTCGTCGCCTGCTTTCAGGAACTGCGGCGGGTCCATGGCGTAGCCGACGCCCGAGGGCGTGCCCGTGGAGATGATATCGCCGGGCTCCAGGGTCATGCCGAGCGAGAGCGTTTCGATGATGACCGGGATCGGAAAGATCAGGTCGCGCGTATTGCCGTCTTGGCGCACCTCGCCGTTGACCGTGAGGCCGATGGCGAGCTCGCCGACGTTGGGCAGCTCGTCTCGGGTGACGATGTGCGGGCCCATGGGGCAGGAGCCGTCGAGGCCCTTGCCCTTGAACCACTGATCGTGGCGGCGCTGCAGATCGCGGGCGGTCACGTCGTTGGCGATGGTGTAGCCGAAGATGTAGCTGTCCGCCTCGGCCGCCGGAATGTCCCGGCCGCGCCGGCCGATGACGACCGCAAGCTCGACCTCGTAGTCGAGCTTCTGGGTGACGTCCGGATCGAGGCGAATGGCGGCGTCCGGCCCGGTTACCGCGGTCGGCGGCTTGGTGAAGAACTGCGGGTGTTCGGGCAGCACCTGCTTCATCTTGCGCGCCTTGTAGCCCTCCGACACGTGGGCGGCGTAGTTCCGGCCGACGCAGAATACGTTCTTCGCCGGCCGCGGGATGGGGGCGAGCAGGCGGCAGGCGTCCGGGTCGAGGCTCGCGTCCTCGAGCTCGCCGTCCTTGGCCAGGCCGGAGAGGGCCTCCGCCGCGTGGAGAAACGCGTCGCCGGCCTGGATCAGCCCCAGCAGGCCGCCCGGTATCGGGCCCTCGAACGACAGGGCGCCTTGCTCTCGCGCGGTGGTCAGGGCGGCCGTCAGATCGACGATTCGCCCATCCTCGGCCAGCAGGCCGGGGCGTTGGGTACCCTTGGATTCGAAGGTCAGGAAACGCATGGAGTCCCCTGCGGTTGCGCGGCCATTTAGGCCCCCAGGCGCGGCAACCAATTGTTGATCAATTGCAAATTGGTAACATTTGGTTGATCGAAGAGTCAAGCTGAGTCTCTTGACTTCTGCCAATTTTGCGGTAAACAGTGAGCAACCAATTTCAGATTGGTTGTTTTTTATGGCATTGATCGAAGAAAACGACGCCCAGTCCGCGCTCACCCAGTTGCGCGCCTATATGGCTCAGCAACAACTGCCGGTGAACAGCCGCCTGCCGACGGAGCGCGAGCTTTGCCAGGCCCTCGGCGTGACCCGCACGGCCGTGCGCAAGGCGCTCGCCACCTTGGAGGCCGAGGGCCAGTTGTGGCGTCATGTCGGCAAGGGCACCTTCGTCGGCACCCGGCCCATCGAAGATCTGACCGACATCGCGACCATCACCGGCCGCACCAACCCGGTCGAGGTGATGCGCACCCGCGAGCTGATCGAGCCGGAGATCGCCCGCCTGGCGGCGCTCAATGCGACCGGCCGGGATATCGAGGAGATGCGCCTTTGCATGGCCAAGAGCCGCGCGGCGGACACCTGGCGGCAATACGAAAGTTGGGACAACCGGCTGCACCGGGTGATCGCCGAATCGACTCAGAACAAGTTGCTGCTCGCGCTTTTCGACACGCTCAATTCGGTGCGCCGGGCGGTCGCCTGGGGCCGGCTGCGCCACAACAAGCCGCGGCCCGACCCCGACCATCACAGCTTCGCCGAGCACGAGGCCCTGGTCGAGGCCATCGCAGAGCGCGATATGGACCGGGCCGCCCAGGCCATGCGACGGCATCTGGAGTCTGTGGAGCGCAATCTGCTGCGGCGTCGGACCGCGGGTCGCTAGGCGTCGGAATCTCCGTCCGCGCAGCCCCCGTCGGCACAAACCTTGGGTTCGATCTGGATCGTCGCGTGGCCGACGCCGTAGTGCTGCTCCAGGAACCCGCGAATCGCCAACAGCGCCGCATGACTGTCGGCGCCGGGATTGACCGTTGCGTGCAGGGTCATGAGCGGCCGCTCGTTGGTTAGCATCCAGGCGTGAACGTGGTGGATATCGTCCACTTGAGGGACGGCCGCCACCAGATCGCGGCGCAAGGCCTCGACGTCGAGCCAGTCCGGCGCGCCCTCCAGCAGGATGTGCGACGAGCGCCGCACGATAAACCAGGCGCTGCGCAGCACCAGCAGGGCGACCAGGACCGAAAGCAGCGGGTCGATCGGCATCCAGCCGGTCCAGAGTATGATCGCGGCGGCCAGGATCGCCGCGGCGGAGCCCAAGAGGTCGCCCAGCACGTGGACGGCGGCACCCTCGAGATTGAGGTTGGCCCGGTCGCCGCCCCTGAGGATCCACAGGGCGGTCAGGTTGACCAGCAGGCCGATCGCCGCGATCGCCAGCATGGGCCCGGCGAGCACCTCGACCGGCGCGAACAGGCGGCGCACCGCCTCGATCACGATCCAGCCGACCACGGCGACCAGCGTGACTCCGTTCACGAAGGCGGCCAGCACCTGGAAGCGATGATAGCCATAAGTGCGGCGCGCGTCGTTGGGGCGCCGGGCGACCCGGAAGGCCATCCAGGCGAAGGCCAGGGCGGCCGTGTCGGTCAGCATGTGGCCGGCGTCGGCAAGCAACGCCAGGGAGCCGGTCAACAGGCCGCCGACCACCTCGACCAGCATGAACCCGCCGGTCAGCAGCAGCGCCAACAGCACCCGGCGCGCGTTGTCGGCCGTCACCTCCCCCGGGGCATGATGGTGGCCGTGGTCGTGGCCGTGGTCGTGGCCGTGGTCGTGGCCGTGGTCGTGGCCGTGGTCGTGGGACTGTCCGGATTGCGCGTGCGTATGAGGAGGCAAGGAGGCTGCCTTTGTGGATGGCGAATGAGCGCCATTCGAACGCGCGCCCCGGTTCCGGTCAAGGCGGGAGGGCGAGATTCGCCGCTCTAAATCATCTCCACCGAGGCGAAGATGCGTTCAACCTCGTCCACGTATTTGTCGTAGTAGTGGAGGTCGGCCGCCAAGTAGACGATGAGCTGCAGCCTGTCCTCTTGAATCGTGCCCACGGCAAGGCCGCGCTTGATCAAACCTTCCTTCGTCTGAAGCGTCAGTTCGAAGCGATATCCTTTCACGGACCCGAACTCGGCCGGGCGCAAGCCCGTGCCTTCGACGTTGACCGCGCCGATCAGGCCGATGCTGTCCACCACCAGCTCCATGACTTCGTTGGGGCGCATGTCGGCGTCGAAACGCGGGACGTCCTCATCCTCGTCGATTTGGGCTATGAGCGCATCGCCGTCCTCGATTCCGGCATAGAACCAGATCGCCTCCAACCCTGCGCCGTTGATCGTCCAGACGTGCCGTTCGCCGAACGCCCGCTGGCTCCACGCCATGTTCGAGCTGATGCTGAACTCTTCGTCGATCTGAGTACGCCCGGGCTCGACCAGGGTGTAGCCGCCGGCGACGCATCCCGCCAAAGCCACTACTAGCAAAACCGCCAAAAGCCGGCGCCACGACTGGACCATCACGAAAGCTCCTCGATGTGGAATTCGATCATCAAGCGGTCATCGGCACTTGGGGCGAACTCCAGATAGCGCTCGAAGGCCTGGCGCGCTTCGGCGCGGCGACCGCGCGACCACTCCACGAAGGCCAACGAGCGGAACACTTCCGGCGGCGCGTCGCGTTCGGCAATGGCCAGGGTGTAAGCCTCAACCGCCTTCTCGTCGTCGCCTTCGTCGTCGCGTAGGCGGTAGATCTCGCCCTTGAAGAACAGGGTCTCGCCACGGCCGTGGCCGGCCTCGACCAGGCGGTCGTAGAGATGCTCGCTGCCGGAGAAGTTCCGTGTCCTCAGATCTTCACGCAACCAGTCGAACCGGAACTGAAGGATGGTGTTTTGATAGCGCTCTTCGTAGGCCGACGACGGGGCGTCGGAAGCCTCTTCGGCCAATCCGGCGAGGGTTTCCCGGCGTTCCAGGGTAGGTGGATGGGAGGCGAAGAGGGGCGGTGGACTCGGCCAGTCGCCGGCTTCGGCTTCGGCGGTCAAGAGCTCCCAGATCCGCGCCGCCTGAGTCGGGTCGTAGCCCGCCTTGCGGAACATCTGGAAGCCGATGGCGTCGGCCTCGCGCTCTTGGTCGCGGCCGAAGGCGCTGATGCTGGCATAGGCGATGCCGCTGCTGATCGCGCCGCTCATGGGAACACCGACCATCGCGCCCGCCAAGCCGAAGACGGACGCCGCGTCGGTCTTGTTGCGCACGTCGCGCATCCGCGTGAGCGTGTGCCGGCGTATGTAATGCCCCATTTCATGCCCGAGGACATAGGCGAGCTGCGCCTCGTTTTCGGCGCGCAGCATTAGGCCCGTGAAGACCTGCATCGTGCCGTTGGGGCCCATCGAAGCATTGAAAGCGGGATGGCGAATGAGATAGACCCGGATGTCCTGGCAGTAGGCGGCGGCAAGGTTGCAGACCACGCCTGTCACGTAGCGGTTCAGCGCCGGGTCTCTGACCACCAGGCTCGAGGCTCTCAAATCATCCTCGAATTCCTCGAATGCCATCCAGAATCCGGCCTCGTCGCTCTCGAGTGCCGGGCGCTGGCCGGGTTGGATATCGGAGACGGGCGCGGTGCTCGCGCAGGCGCTGGCGATCAGCAGAATCGCACAGGCGGCCACGCTCGTCGGGGCGCGGCTCATAGCGGCAGTTGGTCCAAGAGATCTTCGGTGGCTTCCGCCGCCGAGCCGGCGTCCCGCAGGTCTCCGACCTCGCTGAACAAGACGTTGAACCACAGGATGTCGCCGCTATCGAGATCGACCAGCGAGGCGTATCCCACCTGGAAGCCGCCCGGAATAGCGACCCCGGTCAAGGCTCCCACCACCACCATCATCGCTACGCGGCCCCCGGTGGCGAAGCTGTCGCGGAAGTAGACGAACAGCGCATAATCGGCCGCGTAGACCTCGCGGAGCTGCTGGACCTCCGGCCCGAGAGTCCAGTCGAACTTGTCCTTCTTCGTGGGCAGGGTGAGGAACGAGTTGTTGCTGTATTTGTGGTTCAGGATCTCGCTGCCGACCGCTTCGTGCAGCTTCAGGATTTGATTGTAGGGGTGCTCCGGCGGCGCGTCGGCAGGCGGTTCATAGTAGATAAGCCGGGCGTCCTTCTGTTCCATGATCTGCACCAGGGCGGCGTTGACGTTGGACCGTCCGCGTTCGGTCCAATCGGCTTTCGGAAAGGCGATGCCGCCGACGCTGATCTCCGACAACTCGATGTCCGGTTCCAGCAGGAGCACTTCGACACTGCCGTCGGGTCTCGCCGGGACCTGGTCGTGAACGAAAGATTTGGTCTGGGTGCAGGCGGCCATGCCAAGGGCCAAGGAAGCCAGCACCACACCACGCAATGCACCGCGCATCGTTCCGAGCATAGGGTCCTTCCCACCCGTTCAACTGAGGCCCGTCTCACCCGTCTGAGATACCAAAAATGCGAATTACCGCGTACCTGGACGCTCTATCTTTTGCGTCCTTTAGTCGAAGAATATCAAGATCTTTGGCATAGTTGTTGATTAATTTGGCAAAGCATAGCCACACGGGTTTCCACCGAACCCTTGCAGCCCCTTCAGGGCCGGTTCAACTCCTCGAGCACCGATGCCGCGGCGCTCGCCAGGACCTGGCAGCCGAGCGCGATGTCCGCTTCGCTCGTGTCTTCCGCGAAGTCGTGGCTGATGCCGCCGATGCTGGGCACGAACAGCATCGCCGAGGGTACCCGGCGGGCGAAGATCTGGGCGTCGTGGGCGGCCCCGCTCGGCATCCGCATCCATTGGCCGGGCGCGTGCCGCTCGGCGGCGGCGGCCAAGTGATCCTGCAGGCCTGGGTCCATCGGCGCGCTCTCCAGGTGTGAGCTTTCGGCCAGTTCGATTCTAACCGGCCCGGCCCGGTTCGCCTCCTCCATCAAGCGGTCGACGGCCGCCGCCATGCGGTCGAGCAGTACTTCGTCGCCGTCGCGGAACTGCAGGCTCATCTCCGCTCGGCCCGGAATGATCGAGTCGGCGCCGGGGTCGAAGACGATGCGGCCGATGGTGAAGACCGTGCGTTCGGCCGCGAGCGCGCCGAGCGCCTCGCGCAACCTGGCGGCCAGGACGATGAGGGCGTCGCCGGCGTCGCGCCGCAGTGCCATGGGGGTTGTCCCGGCATGGTTCTGCTGGCCGCTGAAGGTCAGGGTGAGGGTGCGCACCCCGACGATCGAGGTGACCACCCCGATAAGCTTGCCTTCGGCTTCCAGAACCGGGCCCTGCTCGATGTGGGCCTCCAGATAGGCGCGGTGGCGTTCAGGCTCGAGGCGTGCCGGTGCTTGGTCGGCCAGCCCCACGGCAATCAAGGCGTCGGCGACACTCCGGCCGTCCGAATTGGCCGCTCGGCGGATCTCCTCGTCGCCCATGCTCTCTGTGAAGGAGGCCGAGCCGAGACAGCCGAGATAGCTGCCTTCCTCGTCCATCCAGGAGGCGATGTCGAGGGGCAGATGGGCGCGCGCCCGGTCCTCGGCCAGGGCGCGGGCTACTTCCAGCGCGTAGATCACCCCGAGCGCGCCGTCGAGCCAGCCGCCGCGCGGCTGGGTGTCCGTGTGCGAGCCCATGAGAAGCGCCCGTCCGTCGTTGGGCGAGCGGCCGATGACGTTGCCGACGCCGTCGATCCTGGCCTCGAGCCCGGCCTCGGCCATGCGCCCCGCCAGCCAGCGCCGCGCCGCCATGTCGACATCGCAGAAGGACTGGCGCACCACGCCGTTGCCGCAGGCGCCGAACGACCGCAGCGTCTTGAGGTCGCTCAGCAGGCGTTCGGGGTCGATTTGCGGCGCCATGGCACGGCCGTTTCTGCCTCGCTGTGGGTCTCTTGCGCTTGCGCGCTTTGCTAGGCTAGACCCGGACGCAGCCGTCGAAAAGAGGCCTCGCGATTCGGGCCTGAAGGTCCCGTTGACCCGCCCTTTGGAGTCGGAATTTGGGGATGACTAGGCCCAGCCTTCACGTATCTTTCATCGGCGCTCCGCTTTTCCTGCATCTATGAGCTCGGCCCGTCTGTGCTAGGATGGGTCGCTGGGATGGGCCGCTAGGATGGCGCATTGGGGCAGCGGGGGGCCTGCCGCTGAGTGAGAGAGCCGTTGATGATACGTTTGGTGACTGGTGGCCTGATCCTCCTGCCGCTCCTGGGTTCGCTCTCAGGGACGGTGCCTGCGGCAACCGATTTTCAGGATATTCCCTACCTCCAGGCCCGCATCAATCAGGTGTTGGAGCGAGAGCCGACCGGCGCCGAAATCGAATGGCGCAACGAGGCGACGGGCAACGCCGGCGTGATCCGCGTGCTCAAGACTTATTTCCCCAACCCAGACGCGCCCTGCCGGGACTACGAGCGGACGACGCGCCGGCCGGGGGGAGGCGAAAGCCTGGTCCGAGGCACCGGCTGCCGGGACGCCTCGGGGCGTTGGGGGCTCAAAGAGATGGAGGAGACCGAGGCGCCGAGCCCGGAATCCTCGACCCTGGAGCCGCCGACCCCAGAGCCGTGGAGCCCCGAAGCGCCCGCCGGCGAAGGCGCGCTGGAATCCGCCTCGCCCGTTCAGCCGGGCGGCCAATCGCAGCAATCCGGCGGTGCAGGGCAGGTCAGCCAAACCCAGGCCAGCGTGACCACCTCGGTTCTGCCGGACGGGTCCGAGCCGGAATCGTCGACGCCGCAGGCCGCGTCGGAGCCCCCGGAGCCCGCGGCCCCGGCGCCCCGCGGAAGCGCGTCCAGCCTGCCGGAAATCGAACTGCCGACCCGGTCTGAGTAGCGGACGGCCGGGTCGAAGGATATGACGGGCATGATCGAGCGGGGCGCACGTCAAGCCATGCCGGCGGACCGCCAGGTGTTCGGCGACTATCTGCTGCTCGAACGGATTGGCGAGGGACCGGTCGGTGTCACCTATCGCGGTTTGGACCAGCGCGATGGGCGGCGTGTGATCCTGCGCCAGGCGGGCCCGGAGTCGCCCGAGTCTGCCGCCTTCAGCCGCGAGGAAAGGCTTCTGCAAAGCCTGCGGCACCGGAACTTGGTGCAATTGCTCGATTCCGGTGAATGCGACGGCAACGCATTCCTTGTCCTGCGGGAAGAGGACGGGCTCAGCCTCGAACGCCTGCCCGCGGCGTGGCGGGCGAGCATGGGCCAGCACACGCTGATCGAGCTGATCGAGCCCCTGCTGTCGGCGCTCGAGTCGGTGCATCGGGCTGGCTTCCTGCATGGCGATATTTCGCCGCGGAATATCTTGCTGCGGCGAGACGGGACGCCCGTCCTGCTCGATTTCGCGTCTGCGGTCGACCTGGATGCGGAGGGGAACGGCCAAGAAGAGGCGGCCGCCACGCCCGGCTTCACGGCGCCGGAGCGGGGCGATCCCGCCCGCCAGGGCCCGGGCAGCGATCTCTTCGCCCTGGCGGCCGTCGTCTATTGGCTGATCGTGGGTCAGCCGCTCGAGACGACAGCGGGCTTTACGGCGGCGGGCTTTGCCCCGTTTTCGAAAGCGGCCGGCGGCGATAAGCGCTTTTCGCCGGGCTTTCTGGCGGCGGTCGATGCGGCTCTGGCCCCGGCGATCGACGACCGCCCGGCCTCGGCCGAAGACTGGCGGACGGCCTTGCTGAATGCCGCCCCGGCGGAGCGTGGCGATGCGCCGAGCCTGGCTGAGCTGTCGGGCGCGTCGCGGGAGGCAGGGGAAATCGACCTGCCGCCTGAGGACGAGGTGCCGCCGACCGCCCTTCTGCGGCCGGAGGAACGCAGCCACGCAAACCTTGCAGGGGCCGTTACGC
The DNA here is from genome assembly GCA_030598385.1 of Alphaproteobacteria bacterium. Taxonomy (GTDB): domain Bacteria; phylum Pseudomonadota; class Alphaproteobacteria; order Kiloniellales; family JAKSDN01; genus CALJXB01. Next base: position 9,033 of record JAUVQB010000028.1, read on the forward strand.
CGTCGCTGCGGCCCGATCCGGGCCTGGCGGCGGCGTCTCGTTTGAAGCCGCGCCGGACTGCCTCGGGCTTAGTGATTGCCGCTGTGCTCATGGCCTTGGCCGCAAGCGGCGTGGCGTCCGGCTGGTGGTACTGGACCTGGTATCGCGACGCGTCGAAGCTGGACTGGCTGGTCGATGCCGCGGGCGGCGGCGACACCGCGACCCTGGGCGAGGCCATTTCTCGCGCGCCGGATGGCGCGACCATATCGATCCGTCCCGGCGTCTATGCCGAAAGCCTGGTGATCGAGCGCGTCCTGCACCTCAAGGCCCTGGAGGAGGGGGCGGAGGACGAGGTGGTGATCAGCCCGGCGGGCGGGCGGTGCCTGCTGCTGGATGCGCCCTCGGGATCGCTGCGCGGGCTCGCTTTCGAGGGCGGCGACGGCAGCGGCCCTTGCATCGAGGTGCAAAGCGGCGGCATGGAGATCACCGGCAATCGCCTGGGCCCCTGGGCCGGCAGCGGGCTGCTAGTGCGCGATGGCGCGGCGCCGTTGATCCGCGACAACCGGTTCCTCGATATCGATGGCTCCGCCGTGGTGTTCGACGAAGGCGGCAGCGGCGTTCTCGAAAGCAACCGGATCCGGCGCACGGCAAACTCCGCGGTCAAGGTCCGGGCCGGCGCCGATCCGACGGTCCGCGGCAATGAGATCGCCGAATCCGGCCAGGCCGGTCTGTTGATAGAGCAGGGCGCCAAGGGCCAATTCGCCGAGAACCAGATCGTCGCACCTCAGGCGTCGGGCCTCGAGGTGCGCGGCGGCGCGGCGCCGCGAATCGCGGCGAACTGGATCGAGGATGCCGGCCAACCCGGACTGGTCATTCACGAAGGCGCGCGAGGAGAATATCTGAACAATACGATCCTCCGCAGCAAGCTGTCGGGGATCGTGGTGACCGGCGGCGCCGCGCCGCTCGTAACCGGCAACGAGATCGCCGACGGCGAGCAGCATGGGCTATTGATCCTCGGCGGTTCGAGCGGGCGCTTCGCGGAAAACGAAATTCGCGGCAACAAGGGTCACGGCATCGTGCTCGGCGGCGGTCAGGAGGCGGAATTGGAGCAGAACGAGTTGG
>JAUVQB010000304.1 GCA_030598385.1 Alphaproteobacteria bacterium
TCGAAACGGGCGGACTCGAACGGCATGGCAAGCGCGTTGCCTTGCGACAGATCGACCCGGTCGGCGAGTCCGACCCAAGCGCACATGACCCGTCCCGTCTCGACGTATTCGGGCGTCAGGTCGAGGCCGGAGACCCGGCAACCGCAGGCGCTGGCCAGGTACCGGGCCGTGCCGCCGATACCGCACCCGACGTCGAGAACATGGTCTTTGGGCGAGAGGCCCAATTGCCCGATGAAATCCTCCGTCGCCTGACGGCCGCCGATGTGGAACTCGTCGACCGGGGCCAGGTCGTCGACGCCGACCGTGTCCGGCGTCTTTCCAAGAGCCGTCACGCCGGCAAGGATCGCGTCCAGCAACCGGCCGTGGCTGTAATGATCGGCGACCGCGTTGTCGTTCGCCATGTCCTTGTATCTCCCCATGTCACGGAGTGATGGTCGATGCCCAAGTCTATCGGCCCTCCGGAGGCGCTGGAAGACGCGATGCCGCCGGTCAGGGTTCGGGCGATGCGCGTCCCATCTGGATCCAGGCCCGTCCGAGCTCGTAACCCAAGGAGAGGACGATCGGGCCGACGAAGAGGCCGATCAGGCCGTGCGCCATGGTGCCGCCGATGACGCCGATGAAGATGACCAGCATCGGCACGGGAAGGCCGCGGCCCATGACGATCGGTTTCAACACGTTGTCCAGCAGCATCACGGGCACCAGGTAGGCGGTGAGGATTGCGGCGCCCACGGTATCCATCGTGCTCCAGGCGTAGATGATGACGGGGACGATCACCAGGCCCGGTCCGATCTGAACGATGGCGAGGATGAGGGCGAAGAAGGTCCAGAGCCCGGCCAGGGGAATGCCGGCGACGAGGGCCCCGATACCGAAGAGGATCGCCTGGAACAGGGAAATGCCGACGACGCCCCGCGCCACGCTGCGCACGGTGCCGCTGGCGAGATCGACGAAGTCCGCGCCCATCCGCGGCGCCGCGCGCGCCGCGAATATCTTCAGGGAGTCCTGAATGCCCGCGGCCCGGCTGTAGGTGAAGCCGGCGATGAAGATCGCCACGGTGAACTGCAGGACCCCGAGTCCGATGCTCCCGACGAGTCCAAGCAGTTTCAGGGCCGCCTCCTTCAATTGCGGCTCGATCGAGGCCAGGGTCTCGCCGAGCTCGCGAGACGCGGTTTGCCAGAACGCCGACAATTCTTCGCCGATGAGCGGCCAGTCGGCGACGCTGGGCGGCGGCGGCGGCACCGTGACGGTGCCCTCCGATATGCCAACGGCGATGCTCGAGAGGTTTTCGACCAGCGCGGCGCCAAGGGTGCTGATCGGCCCCAGAATGACGATGAGGGCGAGGGCCGTGAGCAGGAAAGATGCCACGGTGGGGCGGCCTCCCAGGACGCGCTGCAGCCACAGATAGAAGGGATAGAGGGCGACCGAGAGGATCGCTGCCCAGATGAGGATCGTGATGAAGGGGCGTAGCAGGAGAAACGACCAGTAGACGATGAGCGCCACGAGGGCGAGCCTGATCGCCACGTCGGCCCAGCCGGATTCGGCGCGGCCCGAGGCCGGTGATTGTGTCTCTTCCATGGGTGCCCCCCCTCCGAGACGTCCGGAGCGCCGCCGCGGCTCTTGCTGTGCGACTGACACTGATTGTTCCGTCCGTCAAGTGTGCAGCCTTCTTCGCCGGTTATCAATCGTGCGGCGCAAACGGATACATCGGTGAAAATACCCATTCGGTCTGGGCCACTTTTCGGGCATTTGCGGTCATCCGCCGCGCCGGTTGGAACCGGCCACGGCGGCCATCCGGGCGAAACTGGCGCCCTCGGTGTTCATGTCGGCCTTTCAAGGGCAGAGCGAGGCCTCCACGCGAGATGCCCTGTCGGACACTCCAGCAAGTCTTCGAAAGCCGAGAGTCGGGCCGCCGACGTAATTACTCCGATTGTAGCCTCGATTGGCCTTGCGCCCCGGGTTATGCTCACGGCCTGCGCGCTCGCAGATAGGACGACGAAGGGCGGCGTAGCTTTCAATGTGGCTGGTCGGCGATGGCGCGAAGTCTCAAATTTGCTCTTTGGATCACGCTCGGTGTCGTTGTTACACTCGGGTCGGCGCCGTTCTGGGCCGCCGCCCTCATCGATTGGAACAGCCAGCGCGAGCGTCTGGCGGGCCTCTTGACGGAGGCCTCCGGGCTCGACGTCGCGATCAACGGCGACATCGAGGTCGAGTCCTTCCTTCCGCGCGCCCGGGTGTCCATCGGCGGGATCGCGGCAACCTCCGGGATCCGGGACGAGACAGCCACCGTCTCTGTCCAGCGGGTCGGCGCCACGATCGAGATCTGGCCGCTGCTGGAAGGTATCCTCGAAGTAACAAGCCTCCACATCGATGGCGTTCGCCTGACCTATACGGTCGACGAACACGGCCGCCACCAATGGATCGAGAGGTACGCCCCGGCCCTCGACGCCGGCAGCGATGTGGGCGCTCCGGACGCGGGCGAGGCTTTCATCCGGGATGTCCGACTGGCTGACGTTCAGATCTCGAACGCCGAGCTTCTGTACGACAACGAGCTCACCCAGCAGACGGTGCACGCGAGCGAGGCGAGCCTGCGAGCCACGCTTGCTTCTCTCGCAGACCCGCTAGAGCTTTCCGGCGAATTCGACCTCAATGAACGTCCCGTGGTGTTGACCGCCGTCCTCGACTCGCCTGGAACGCTGATTCGGGGCGAGGGCGCGCGTTTGACCACGACGGTCAAGTCGGCTCTGCTGCAGGTAGGCTTGGACCTGGAGACTTGGCTCTCGCCGCACTTCGGCGCCAATGGATCGGTCGACATCGATGTGCCCTCTGTCGGCCAACTTGCTGAGTGGCTGAAACGGCCGCTCGGGCAAATGGACGATCCCGGCGCGCTGCGACTATCCGGCAGGGTATCCAGCACCGAGACGCGCGCCACCCTGCACGCCTTGGCGCTATCGAGCCCCGATTGGGACCTCACCGTAAGCGGTCATGTGGCCTTTGACGAGGTCCCCACCCGCCTCTCTCTCAACATTGAGGGCGA
>JAUVQB010000170.1 GCA_030598385.1 Alphaproteobacteria bacterium
ACATGGTCACGCCGTAGAGACGGTCCATGCGCGCCATGGTCATGCGATGGTGCGTGATGATGAGAAACCGCGTCTTGGTAGAGCCGGCGAGGTCTCGGACCAGCGTGCAGAAGCGGTCGACGTTGGCGTCATCGAGCGGCGCGTCGACCTCGTCCAGCACGCAGATCGGCGCCGGATTGGTCAGGAACACGGCGAACAGCAGCGACAAGGCGGTCAGCGCCTGCTCGCCGCCGGACAAGAGCGACATGACCTGCAGCCGCTTGCCCGGCGGGCGCGCCATGATTTCGAGCCCGGCCTCCAGGGGATCGTCCGCCTCGGTCAGGGCGAGATGGGCCCGCCCGCCGCCGAACAGCCGCACGAATAGCTCGGAGAAGTGGCGATTGACCTCTTCGAAGGCGCTCAGCAAGCGCGCCCGGGCTTCCTTGTTGAGGCTCGAGATGCCCTGACGAAGTCGCGCGATCGCTGAAACCAAGTCGGTCCGTTCGGTGTGCAATGCATCGATCTGTTGGCCGACTTCCTCGGCTTCCTGCTCGGCGAGGAGATTGACGGCGCCCATGTTCTCGCGCTCGCGCACGAGGCGGGCCAGCTTCGTCTCGATCTCTTCCTCGGCCGGCAGATCCTGGCTCGGATCGATCTCGGCCACCTCCGCCAACTGGTCGAGCTGGCACTCGAGGCGTTCGCGGACCCGTTCGCGGAACAGCGTCAAGGCCTGGTCGGCCTGCTCCTTGGCGCCTTCCGCTCGCACCCGCTCCTCGCGCGCCTGAGCGAGATTCCGTTCGGCGTTCTTGAGCGCCTTGTCGGCCTCCGCCAGGCGGTTCTCGCCGACGGCCAGGTCGTCCGTGGCCGCCTTGCGCTCGACCTCCGCCGCGTCGACCCGCTCCGCCAGGCTCGCGCGACGCTCTTCGATCTCGGCCGGCAAAGCCTTGAGGCTTTCAATCTCGGCGCCGGTCTCGCGCCGGCGCTCGGCGAGTTCGCTCAAGTGCTGCGCGGCCTCTCCCGCCCGCCGTTCCCAAAGTTCGGCTTCCTCGCCGATCGCCGTCAGGCGTTGTTGGCGGGATTCGCGCTCGCGCTCCAGGCGCGCCACATCGGCCTGCCGATCCGCCAGTTCGCTGCGCTCCTGTTCGGCCTGGCCACGCAGCGACTGCAAGGCCGCGCGCAGGGTCTCCAGTTGCGGCAAGGCGGTGCGGTCGGCTTCGTTCTGCTCTCGCGCCCTTTCGCTTTCGCTCAGCTCCTCCCGGAGGCGCTGGACGGTCTCTCCCAGGGCGTTGAGGCGGGACGCCGCCGCGGCCGCGGCCTGAGACAGGCGCCCATAGCTCTGCCGGGCCTGGTCCATCTCGCCATAGGCGCTGGCCTGCGCCGCGCGGGCCGATCGCTCGCTTTCAGCGGCGCTCTGGGCGGCTGCGGCGAGCGAGTCGAGACCTTCGCGCAGAGCCCCGGCGGTTTCGCTTGCCCGGCCCATCTCTTGTCGCAGACCGGCCAGGCGCGTGCGCTGGGCCAAACGAGCGGCCGCGCCGGTCGGGGCGTCCGGCCGTGCGGCGAAGCCGTCCCAGCGCCACAGGGCGCCGTCGCGCGTCACCAGCCGCTGACCGGGCGATAGATTCTTCTGTAAGCGGGTGCCCGCTGCCAGGTCTCCAACCACCCCGATCTGGGACAGCCGCCGGCTCAAGACGCCGGGCGCGCGCACGAAATCGGAGAGCGGCCGTGCGCCCCCGGGCAAATCCTGGGGCAATTTCGGCGCGCCGAGCATGTCGCCCAGGGCGGCCCAATGGATCGGCGCCGCTTCGTCGGCCGGCGCATCCAGGTCGTCGCCCAGCGCGGCGCCCAAGGCCGCTTCATAGCCCGCTTCGACGCTAACCGCGTCCACCAGGGGCGGCCAGAGTTGGCCCTCCTTGGGTTCCAGCAGCACGGCGAGGGCCGAGATCTCCGCCTCCAGGCGGGACCGCTCGGTCTCGGCCTGGCGCCAAGTTTCTCTCGCCGCGCTTTCCGCCTCGCGGGCCTCCGTCAGGCCCGCGCTCGCGGCCTCGGCCTCCGCCTTGCGGGTCGTCAGCAGGCTTTCGGCTTCGCCGACAGCTAGCTCGGCCGACTTGAGCTCGCCCTCGTCCTGTTGGGCGCGGCCGAGGCCGGCGCGTTCCTGCTCGATCGCCTCGAACTGGTTGCGCAGCCGGGAAATTCGCTCCGCCAGCTCTTTGGCGCGGCGCTCCACGGCGCTGTCGCGGGCTTCCTCGGCGGCCAGTTCGCTGGCCTTGGCGCCGAGGGCGTTCTCGGTCGTGTTTAGAGTTTCGCGGGCAGCCTGGGAGGCCTCTTGGGCCGCGCTGCGCAGCTCCGCCTCGCCGTCGATGGCGGCTTCCAGGCCATGCTTTTCCTGGGCCAGGCGGTTCCGGGCCGCTGCCGCATCGTCGGAGAGCGTCCTGGCCCGCTGCTGATCGCCTTCGATCTGGGAGAGGCGCTGTGCCGCCTGTTCCTGGGCCGCCGTCAACCGCGCCTCTTCCTGCTCGAGGGCGGTGCGTTCGGCCAGCAGGCGCTGCAGCGCCGCGGCGGCTTCGGCTTCGGCCTGTCGCAGGTCGGGCAGGGCCCCGGCGGCCTCGGCCTGGGCGGTGGCCGCCGCCGCGGTATTTTCCATCAGCGCGCCGACGCTGCGTTCCGCCTCGGCCAATTGCGCCTCGGCGGCCGCCTTGGCCTGGCGGGCCTTGAGGCCCTGCAGGTGCAGCAGCAGGGCCTCGTGGCGCCGGATGTGGCGCGCCAGATTGCGGTAGCGGCTGGCCTGCCGGGCTTGCTTTTTCAGGCCCTGGAGCTGGCTTTCCAGGGTCGCGACAATGTCGTCGAGGCGCTCGAGGTTGGTTTCGGCCGCCTTGAGACGCAGCTCGGCCTCATGGCGGCGGGAGTGCAGGCCGGTGATGCCGGCAGCTTCTTCCAGCAGCGCGCGACGCTCCATCGGCTTGGCGTTGATCAGCGCGCCGATCCGGCCCTGGCTCACCAGGGCGGTCGAATGGGCGCCCGTCGCCGAATCGGCAAACAAAAGCTGCACGTCGCGGGCCCGGACTTCCTTGCCGTTGACGCGGTAGGCCGAACCCTCGCCGCGCTCGATCCGACGGCTGACCTCTATTTCGGTCTGGGCGTTGAAGTGGGCCGGCGCCTTGCGGTCGCTGTTGTCGAGGCTCAGCACCACCTCGGCCACGTTGCGGCTGGGACGGTTGGACGTGCCGTTGAAGATGACGTCTTCCATGCCGCCGCCGCGCATGCGCTTGGGCGAATTCTCGCCCATCACCCAGCGCAGAGCTTCCACCAGGTTCGATTTTCCGCAGCCGTTCGGGCCGACGATCCCCGTCATGCCCGGATCAATATAAAGCTCCGTCGAGTCCACGAAGGACTTGAAGCCGCTCAGCTTGAGCTTGCCGAACTGAACCAAACCCGATCACCCTTTCCTATCCGCGCCGCCCCATGAGGGGGCCCGCGGGTGTGAACCGAGGCCTCACGACTGGCCTTCGGCTTCCTCCAAGACCTTGCTGAAGGCTTCGTAACCGAGCGCCCCCTGGACCTTGCGGCCGTTGACGATGAAGGTGGGGGTCGAGGCGATGTCGTAGGTGGTTTCCCCGTGCTTGCGGCGCTCCAGGATGGCGTTGGCCTGGGCCTCATCCTCGATACAAGCCTCGAAGCGTTCGCGGTTCAGGCCGGCGAGGGCGGCGACCTGGGACAGCGCCTTCATCGGATCGCTCGCCTGAGCCCACAGCTTTTGACCGTGGAACAGGGCCTCCAGAAACGTGAAGTAGCGCTCCTCGTCCATGCAGTTGGTGACCATGGCGGCGCGCAGCGCCAGACCGTCGAGCGGAAAGTGCCGGTAGACGATGCGGGCCTTGCCGCTGTCGACCCAGTTGTCCTTCACGTCCGGCAGCGTTTCCTTGTGAAACTTGGCGCAGTGCGGGCAGGTGAGCGAGGAGTATTCGATGATGGTGATCGGCGCATCGGCGCTGCCGAGTATGCGGTCATCGGCGAATAATGGCTCCCCGCTTTGGGCCGGAACCGAAAGGACCGTCACCGAAGCGACCGCCAAAAGGGCGGCGGTTGCCGCCCCATGTATCATCATCTGCCTGCGGGTCATAGATCACCTACCATATATGGTGCATGCTAGTGGTCTTGGCGGCATTTCACAAGCGTCAGATAAAACCCTCTGAAAGCGGCGATTTTGCGGCAAGTGTGGCGTCGCCCGAGAACCCTTCTCCCTGGCTCACGCCCCCGACCCGTGCGGCGGCTTGACCGCGCGGCCGAGGCGCGCGAGCGCGGCTCTCAAGGCCGGATCGGCAATCGGCTCTCCGCTCCGCTCTTCCTCGGGTGCCGGATCCTTCGCCGCCGCTTCGCGCCGAGCGTCCGGGTCGGCGGCGGCGGGCGGCGCGCCGTGCAGCAGGCGAAGGCGCGCAATGGCGCGATACCCGAGATAGCCGTTGATGCGCTCGATCAG
>JAUVQB010000112.1 GCA_030598385.1 Alphaproteobacteria bacterium
CAGGTCGTGCAGGGTGCGGCGGCGGTCGTTGAACAGCGGCACCAAGAGCACAAGGAACCAGGTGATGGTGATACTGACGTAGAACAGGATGGTCATGAGCAATGCCTGGACGTATTCGGGGCGCGCTCCGGTCCAGGTGCGGGCCTCCAGGTCCATGAACTTCATACCCGGCGTCGCGCCGTCCCGGCCGATGAAGAAGGTGTGGTAGGCGATGGGAATGAAGGGCGCGATGGCGAGGTTGATCGGCGCGAGGAGGCCGAATGAGAGAAAGACGATGAGGCCGAGGATCGAAAAGACAATCATCAACAGCAAAACGTCGATGCCGTAGCCGACGACCCGGCGTGACAGAACGCCGTCGAACAGGTCGGGCTCCTCCAGCGGCCTGGGCGGTTCACCCTCCCAGGCGGCGTCCCGCAACGCGGTCGCAGGCAAATTTGGTGGCAGGTTCGGCGTGTCGCTCATTCGCTCCGGTCCTCTCCAAGCTTCGCCTTGAGATGGGTATTTGAACGGGCTCCGGCAAGCGGCCAGCCCCGCTGGCCAAGGACCTTGGGCCCGCTAGATCGTCGTGGGATCGGCGGCGCGGGCGGACAGTACGCGGGTCGCGAATCCCCCGCTCCGGAGGTTCTCCACGATCTCGCCCACATGTTCCTCGTTGCGAGTTTCCACGACGGCGTCGACCTCGGCCTCCTTGGCCGGCACGTCGTAGAACAGGCGCTGGTGGTACACCTCGATGATGTTGCCGCCGCTGTCGCCGATCAGCTTGGCGACCTGCGCCAGCACGCCCGGGCGGTCGATAATGTCGATGCGCAAGCGCACGATCCGCCCGTCGCGGACCAGGCCGCGGGTGAGCACCCAGGACAGCAGCCGCACATCGATGTTGCCGCCGGTGATGACGAGCCCCACCTTGCGGCCGGCGAAGCGGGCGCGGGTGTCTTCGTCCAGCAAGGCCGCCACCGACGCGGCCCCGGCGCCCTCGGCCAGCACCTTCTGCAGTTCGACCAGCATCAGGACCCCGGTCTCGACCGCCGACTCGTCGACGATGAAGATATCCTCGACCATCTCTTCGATGATCGCCTTGGTCAGTTCGCCGGGTTTCTTGACGGCGATGCCGTCGGCCAGGGTCTGCCCGCCCAAGCGTGGAACCTCGTTGTGGATCGCCTGATACATGGAGGGATAGAGCGCCGCTTGGACGCCGAAGAAGCGAGCCTTGGAGCCCAGCGCGCGCATCGCCGTCGCGGTGCCCGAAAGGATGCCGCCGCCGCCGATCGGCACGATGACATCGTCCAGGTCGGGCTGATCGGCCATGATCTCCAGGCCGACGGTGCCTTGGCCGGCCACGATCAGGGGATCGTCGTAGGGATGGACGAAGGTTAGGCCGTCCTTGTCGCCGACCTCCCGCGCCGCGACCGCCGAGGCATCCAGGGTATCGCCGGTCAGTATCACCCGGGCGCCGAACTTGCGGGTCTGCTCGACCTTGGTGAAGGGCGCGAACTCCGGCATAACGATGGTGGCCGGGATGCCGAGGCGCTTGGCGTGATAGGCGACGCCTTGCGCGTGATTGCCGGCCGACATGGCGATGATACCGCGTTTGGCTTGCTCGTCGCTCAGACTCTTGAGCTTGACCAGGGCGCCGCGGTCCTTGAAGGAGCCCGTGTATTGAAGGCTCTCAAGCTTGAGATAGAGCTCGCAGCCCAATCGGCTCGATAGCCTCGGCGCCGGGACCAGGGGCGTGCGGATGACCGCGCCGTCGATGACCTCCGCGGCCTTGCGGATGTCGTCCAAGGTAACGCTCATGTCGCTTTCTCCCCCCGGGACAGTGCCTGAGACAGCTTGCGTCGGCTAGCCCGGCTCGAGAAGCAGGCGGCCGGCGATCTCTTCTGGTCTGCCGTCGAGCTTTAGGTATATCCCATCACGCCAGGCCTCCGCCAGATTCCCGTAGAACGGCGAAAAGGGATTGCCGGACTGACCCGTGGCGATCATGAAGAGGGACTGGTCCAGGGCGCCCAGGTCGTAGACGGCGCGAAAGGTCGCGCCATGGCGATGCTCGAAAACCTGCGGGTCGCTACCCGCCAGACGCGCGCCGCCCCGGTTCAGGGTGTCTTCGCCGCCGTCGGTTTCGATCGACCGGGTGGTCAAAGCGCCGATCAAGGGAATGCGGCTGAGGACGGGATGCCTCAGCCGCGCCATATGGGCGTCTCCCCAGCGCCAATCCGCCATGTCGTTACCGAACCGGGCGGCGAGGTCCGCCAAGGCGGTGTCGAGGGCCTTGGCCGATTGCGCTGCACAGCCCTCCCGCGTCTCGCTCTTGACGTCGTCGCACCAAGCCTCGCCGTCGGTCAGAATAGCCGACAGCAGGTCGGCGTCAGCGCGCTGGAAGAAACGAAATTCCGGCCCCAACTCGTCGGCCAGGAGCGCCTGGTTGGCCGCCTTGAGCCAGGCATGATAGATCAGGGGTTCCGGCCGGTCCCGCGCCATGCGGAAGTCCCAAGCCGCCAGCAGGGCGAGGGCGCCCTCGGCCCTTGGGCTCAATGGCGCGCTCAATCGCTCGCTCTCAACCGCTTGCGTAAGGAGCGGCAGCAGCTGCCCGGCCGACAGCGAGACGATGTCGGACTGCCAGGCGGCGTGCTGTGCCACCGTCGTCGCCTCGGCGCCCTCGAGCAGGTCCTCGATACGCTGGGCGCGATGGCCGCTGGGCCAGTCGGCGGTGATCAGATAAGGGTAGTCGTCGGGGACGATCTTGTTGTTGGCCGCGACGATCCGGCCTCGTCCCGGGTCGACGCTTTGCGGCAGTTCGTCGAAGGGGATCTCGCCGAGCCAGTCCTGCTCGCCGCTCCATCCCAGTGCGGGAAAGCGGCCGTCGCCCTGCGCGCGCAGGGGCACGCGGGCCGGCGCGATGAAGCCGATGGTCCCCGCCCGATCGGCATAGAGAAGGTTTTGCTGCGGGCTGTGGAATTGCCTGAGGGCGGCCCGGAACTGCTCCCAGTTGCGGGCCCGGTTCATGGCGAAGAGGGCGTCGGCGGTGCGGTCGTCGGCCCTCAGGCCGGGCCAGGCAAGGGCCAGGGCTTGGTCGTCGGCAAGCGGCGCGGTCCGGCGGGTGCGAAGGTCCGAGATCACCGGGCCATGGCGGGTGGAGCGCACCGCGATGGCCAGGGGATCGCTGCCGCGCACCCCTATGACTTCCTCGCGTACATGGAAGCGCTCGGGACCATCGGGCGTCTCGTAGCTGTCTGTCGCGCCGTCGGGGCTGCGCTCGCGGAAGAGATCCTGGGTGTCGCTGTGGGTCGTCGTGAAGGCCCAGGCGATGTGGCCGTTGTGCCCGGCGATCAGGAAGGGCACGCCCGGCGCCGTCGCGCCCGCCAACGTGAGCTCCGGCGTCTCGATGCGCGCCAGATACCATTCGCCCGGCTGACTGAGCGCCAGATGGATGTCGTTGGCCAGGATGGGGCTGCCGTTCGCGGTGTGGGACCCTGCGACGACCCAGGAGTTGGAGGCGTCCTTCGGCGCCCAGCGCCACGGTAGGACTTCGCCCGGCAGGATAGGCTGCAGGCCCCAGGCGGCCGTTAAGCCGCCGATGGCATTGGGGACGCCCGCCAGGTCGCCGATGGCGACTGGCCCATTGGCGGGGTAGGGGCGCCAGAGGAAGGCGATCTGCTCGAGCGTGAGCCGCTCGGCCAGGCGCAAGCGCAGCACCTCGCTCGACCAGTTGCCGGAGAGCTGCAACGCCATCAAGCGGCCCCAGACCAGGCTGTCTGCCGGGCGCCAAGGCTCGGGCTCGGTGCGAAGCACCTGAAATTCGATGGGCAACGGGCCGGGCGGATCGGCGAGAAAGGCGTTCACCCCGGCGGCATAGGCGTCGAGGCTGGCCATAGTCTCGGGGTTGAGATGGGCCTGGCTCTTTTCGGCCAGGCGGTAGAAGCCGAGAGTGCGCATCATGCGGTCGACCTCGACGGTCGATTCGCCCATCACTTCGGACAGCCGGCCGGCGCCCAGACGACGCATAAGTTCCATTTGCAGCAACCGGTCCTGGGCATGGACATAGCCGAGGGCGCGATAAGCGTCGGGCGTGCCCTGGGCCTTGATCGTGACGACCCCGTCGGAATCGCGCAGCACCTCGACCGGCGCGCTTAGGCCGGGGAGGGTGGCGACACCTTCGATCTGCGGCAGCGAGCCCTGCAGCCAGATATAGCCGCCGGCAACGCCAGCCAGCGTCAGCAGGAGGAGCGCGCCCAAGAGCCGTAACGGCCAGCGCAGCCAGCCCAGCTTTGCCGGGCGGGTGTCCTCGGCGATCCCATCGGGCCCGGTTCCATTCTGCCCGGTGGATGCCGGGCGATTACGCTTACGCACGCAAAGTCCTCACTCGCTGGGTAATCCCGTACAAGGCAACCGAGGCGCCTGCGCCGCCGGACAGGCCGTTCATCTCGGGTGTTGCGGCCTGCTATAGCCGAAGGGGCAGAGGGCGTCCATCGGCGGGCGGGCTTTCCTCCGAATTCGCCCAGACCCTAGAAGCGGCGCCGTTTTAACATTACCTTCAAACGAAAGCCTCACCATGCAGGGCCGGTCGGGGCCTCCCCTGGGCCGCGGGAAGGATGGAACGCCACAATGGGTGACGTTCAGCAACCGTCGTTTTTCGAGAAAACCTTCGCCAATCTGGCCGACGCCTGGCGGGATGTGGCGGCGAGTGCGGCGCGCAGCGTCGGCCTGACCCGGGCGGACGCGAGCGGCCCGCGCAGCGATAAGGCGCTGCAGGCCCTGATGACGGATTGCCTCGAGGCGCGCGGCGGCGAGGTTTCCGCGCGCATGCGCGCGGCCGAGCTGGGCGAGTGCTACCTGGAGCTCGACGCGGCGGGCAAGCAGCGCTTCCTGGAAATGCTGGCGCATGGCTTCGCGGTCAACCAGACTCTGGTCGAGGACCGCATCCTGTCCTACCGGAGCGCCGAGACCAGCGAGCAGCAATTGGTGGCCGAAGCGGGCCTACGCAACGCTTTGCAGCCGCCTCGGGTCAAGTTGCTGACCCAGTTCAACGCCCTGCCGGAGGGGGTCAAGTTCCTGGTCGACATGCGGGAGGAACTTTTGCCGCTTGTCGCGGAGGACCCTCATCTGCGGGCCCTCGACGCCGATCTGCGCGAGCTGCTGGTCTCTTGGTTCGATGTCGGCTTCCTGGACCTCAGGCAAATAACTTGGGATTCACCGGCCTCGCTGTTGGAAAAGTTGATCGCCTACGAGGCGGTTCACGAGATCCGTTCCTGGGAGGACCTGCACAACCGCCTGGAGTCCGACCGGCGCCTCTATGCTCTCTTCCATCCGCGCATGCCGAACGAGCCTTTGGCCTTCGTCGAGGTCGCCCTGGTGCGCGGTCTGGCCGACAACATCCAGGCCGTGCTCGACGAACTGACGCCGCCCGAGGAGGCCAACGGACAGGATACGGCGATCTTCTATTCGATCAGCAACACCCAGCGCGGGCTCAAGGGCGTCAGCTTCGGCGAGTATCTGATCAAGCGCGTCGTCGGTCTCTTGAGCCGCGAGCTGCCGCAGCTCAAGACCTTTGCCACCCTGTCGCCGGTCCCCGGGTTCGCCGCCTGGCTCGCCGAGGCCGACCCGGAAAGCCTGGCGCCGGCCTTCAGCGAGGACGACCGCGCGAGCCTGTGCAAGTGGACCGGCCGCGACGAGCTGAAAGACGCCTTGGCGGTTCTGATCGAGCGCCCGGACTGGCGCGACGACCAAGCGCTGGCCGAGCGCCTCAAGGGCCCCCTGATGCGGCTTTGCGCCCG
>JAUVQB010000432.1 GCA_030598385.1 Alphaproteobacteria bacterium
AGGCCATCGACCAGTGCCGCCGCCAAATCGGGCGACGACAAGCGGCCGTCATAGCCGACCGCCACCAGGCTCGCGCCGGAAGCCCGCATCATGCTGCCGAAGGCCCGGCCCAGAGCGCGGGCATCGCCATCGTTAAGCGTGCGCCCGACGACGCCTCGGATATCATACTCCCGAAGGATAGTGGGATCGAAGCGGTGGCACGCGGTCATCGCGCGGGCCCGCTCCCGTCGACAGCCCGGCCGACGCAGCTATAGCGGAACCCGAGTTCGCGCATCTCCGCGGGGTCGTAAATGTTCCGCATATCCACCACGATCGGGGTGTTCAAAGCCTCTCGCACGCGTGCGAGATCGAGCGCCCGAAACTCGTTCCACTCGGTCATGATGACCAGGGCGTCGGCGTCCTGAACGGCCGAATAGGCGTCCGTGCACCAGGCCACGTCGCTAAGCAGCCTGCCGGCCTCCGTCATGCCGGCCGGATCGTATCCGCGCAAAGTGGCCCCGGCCGCCTGCAGGGCCGGCACGATCACCAGGCTCGGCGCGTCGCGCATATCGTCCGTGTTGGGCTTGAAGGTGACGCCGAGCACGGCAATGGCCTTGCCAGCGACGGAGCCGCCGCAGGCCGTGATCACCCGCTGGGCCATGGCCTTCTTGCGATCGTCGTTGACCGCGACGACGGTTTCTACGAGACGCAAAGGGCTGCCGGCCTGTTCGCCGGTGCGGGTGAGCGCAAGCGTGTCCTTGGGAAAGCAGGAGCCGCCGTAGCCCGGCCCCGGATGAAGGAATTTGCCGCCGATGCGCCGGTCAAGGCCCATGCCGCGGGCCACGCCGTGTACATCGGCCCCGACTTTCTCGCAGAGATCCGCCACTTCGTTGATGAAGGTAATCTTGGTCGCCAAAAACGCATTGGCGGCGTACTTGGTCAACTCGGCAGTCTCGAGATTGGTGAACAGGATCGGCGTTTCGATCAGGAACAGCGGCCGGTAGAGCGCCCGCATGACCTCGCGCGCATGCTCGCTTTCCGCCCCGATAACGATGCGGTTCGGGCGCATGAAATCCTCGATCGCCGAACCCTCGCGCAGGAACTCCGGATTGGACACCACATCGAATTCAGCATCGGGACGGGTTTCCGCGATGATCCGCGCCACCTCGCGCCCGGTGCCGACCGGCACGGTCGACTTGGTAATCACCACCATCTGGCCGTCCATGGCTTGGGCGATCTCCCGGGCCGCCTCATAGACGTAGCTCAAGTCGGCATGACCGTCGCCGCGCCGGCTGGGCGTGCCGACTGCGATGAAGACCGCGGTCGCGCCTTTCAAAGCCGCCGCCAGATCGGTGCTGAAGGAAAGCCGGCCGGCCTCCACATTGTGCGCCACCATTCGGTCCAGGCCGGGTTCGAAGATTGGAATCCGCCCCTCGTTCAGGTCCTCGATCTTCGCCACATCCTTGTCGACGCAGACCACATCGGTCCCAAACTCGGAGAAACAGGCGCCGGAGACCAAACCCACGTAGCCGCTTCCTACCATAACAACACGCATCGAACGGTCTCCCCGGCCGCGGTTTCGGGTTCAGTCGGCTCCGCCGACGTAACGGCGCAGAATTTCAGCCATGTCGCCAGCGAGATCGCCGCGCGCGAGCGCGAAGGCTACGTTGGCCTCGAGAAAGCCCGCCTTGCTGCCGCAGTCGAATCGCCGGCCTTCGAAACGCAGGCCGTGGAATGGCACGCGCCCGATGGTGCGCGCCATGGCATCGGTCAGTTGGATCTCGTCGCCGGCGCCGGTATCGTGGCGCTCGAGTTCGTCGAAGACCTCCGGCTGAAGGATGTAGCGGCCGATAATGGACAGGGTCGAGGGGGCCGCCTCGGGCGCGGGCTTTTCGACCAGGCCCTTGGCGGCGGCAATCCGCCCGTCATCGCTGCTGACGTCAAGTATGCCGTAACGGTCGGTCTCCTCTCGCGGCACGTCTTCCACCGCCACGAGATTGCCGCCGGTTTCCTCGTAAGCGTCGATCA
>JAUVQB010000220.1 GCA_030598385.1 Alphaproteobacteria bacterium
CGATGAGCGCCGGGACTTCTTCCTGGGATGCGCCCTCCTTCATGCCGGGCAAAAGAAACAAAACTGCCAGAGCGGCAACGGCCACGAGGCCGATGAAGACGAGACCGCGAAATGGCAGCTTCACCGGGTCACTCGCTTCCGGCTAGCCGGCCTTGGCGGTGATGCCGCCGTCGACGACGACGATGCTGCCGGTCATATGACGCGAGGCCTCCGAGGCCAAGAGCAGCAGCGGGCCGTCCAGATCGCCGAGCTCGCCGAAGCGGCGCTGGGGAATGATGCGCTTGAGCTTGTCGGCATGGGGGCCGTTCAAGAGGTCGTGGGTGATCTCGGTATCGAAATAACCCGGCGCGATGGCATTCACGCGGATCTCGTGGCGCGCCAGGTCGATCGCGAGCGCCCGGGTCATGTTGACCACCCCGGCCTTGGAGGCGCAATAAGCGACCCCTTGCGCGCCGCCGCCCAGGCCCAGGACGGAGGCGATGTTCACGATGCTGCCGCCGTGGCCGAGGCGCACCATGTGGCGGGCGGTTTCCTGGGCCATCAGCCAAGCGCCCTTGAGGTTGGTGGCGATCACCCGGTCCCAGTCCTCTTCGCCGAGGTCCAGGGCCGCTTCCGGAAAGCCGATCCCGGCATTGTTGACCAGCACGGAGATGGGGCCCAGTTCGTTCTCGGCGGTGGCAACGCAGGCGCGCACGCTCTCGGGATCGGTGACATCGAGCCCGACCGGCAAGGCCCGACCGTCGGCGGCCTCGATCTCCCGGGCCAACTCGCTGAGGCGCTCGACCCGGCGCGCGGCAATCGCGACCTTGGCGCCGGCGCCCGCCAGGGTCACCGCGAAGCGCCGCCCCAGGCCGCTCGACGCGCCGGTCACGACCGCGACCTTGTCGCTGAGATCGAAGAGATCGCCATCGGGCACGGCCGCCCTCCCTCGCCAGTTTCACGGCACCCCTGGACGCGCGCCCATGAGATTGCCAGGATGGTCGCCGGAGCGACAGATGGCCAGTCTACACGTCCGGCCCAAGCCGTGGCCAATCCGAAGCGGAAGCGGCTTGGTCGCAACAGTCGGGTGCGAAGTTTGCTGATCGATATCTATTCGGACGTGATTTGCCCTTGGTGCTATATCGGCAAGCGGCGGCTCGAGCGCGCATTGGCCGAGCGTCCGCAGAACGGCCTGACACTCCATTGGCGCGCCTTCCAGCTCAATCCGGACATGCCCGCCGAGGGCATGGACCGGCAGCTCTATCTCCAGCTTAAATTCGGCAGCGCGGCCAACGCCGAGCGGATCTACCGCGAGATCAAGGCCGTGGGCGACGAAGAAGACCTTGCCTTCGCATTCGAAGCCATCCAGCGCACGCCCAACACCATCGAATGCCACCGCCTGATCCGCTTCGCCGGCATGACAGACCGCCAGGGCGCCGTCGTCGAGGCCCTGTTTCGCGCCTATTTTCTCGCCGGCGAAAATATCGGCGCGCAGGCGGTTCTGCTGAACGTGGCCCAAAGCGCCGGCCTGGATCCTGCCGAAACCCAGGCGTTCCTCGATAGCGACCTGGAGGCCGAGGCCGTGCGGGCGGAAGACTCGGAGGCGCGGCGCGGCGGCCTGCAGGGCGTGCCAACCTTCATCGTCAACGGCAAGTACGTCCTGTCCGGCGCGCACCTCCCCGAAGTGCTGTACCAAATGTTCGATATCGGACAGCGCGACGACGAGGCCGCCAAGGGACCGGCCGAAACGGGCGAGGCCGGAGCCTGAGCGTGGAACGATGAAAGACGGAAACGATTTCGCCCGGGATGGCCCGCATGACGCCGCCGAAGAACCGGCGGTTTCTTTCTCCGTGCCGGACGGCCCGGAGCTGGGCCTGACGCCGGAGGCCTTCCACAGCTTGGGGGGACGGATGCTGGCCGCCCTCGCCGACTACAAGCGCGACCTGCCGGCGCGACGGGTCCGCCCCGAGCCTCCGGTCGAGCTGACCCGGGAGATCTTCGCCCAGGCCCTGCCGGAAACCGGCGCGGCGCCTGAAGACTTGATCGACTGGATGACCGAAAACTTGCTGCCCGCTTCGTTCGGGAACGATCATCCCGGCTTCTTCGCCTGGATCACCGCCCCTTCGGCGCCGATCGGCGCCTTGGCCGAACTCATGGCCGCCACCGTGAACACGCCCGCAGGCGGCCCGGCGCCGGCGGCGGTGAACCTGGAAGCCTGCGTGACCCGCTGGCTGATGGAGCTCTCGGGTTTCCCGGTCGACGGCAGCATGGGGATCCTGGTGAGCGGCGGTTCCATGGCGAACCTGACGGCCCTCGCCGTGGCCCGCCACTGGGCCGCCAAGGCCGACGGCTGGAACATCCGCACCGAAGGCCTGCAGGGCGGCCGCGCGCGCTACACCCTCTATGCCACCAAGGAGGCGCATTCTTGTGTGCAAAAGAGCGTCGAAGTCTTGGGGCTCGGCACCGACAACCTGCGCCAGGTGCCGGTGGATGGCGCCCGGCGCCTCTCGCCGGAAGGCTTGGCGGAGGTGGTCGCGGCCGACCGCTCGGCGGGCCTGCGGCCATTCTGCGTGGTTGCCTCGGCGGGCACGGTAAACACCGGCGCCGTCGATCCCCTGAACGAGATCGCCGATTTCTGCGAGGCGGAGAACCTGTGGCTGCACGTGGACGGCGCCTACGGCTGGATAGGCGGCATAGATCCGGCGAAATCACCGCTTTACGAGGGCCTGGCCCGGGCCCAATCGCTGGCCCTGGATCCCCACAAGTGGTTGGCCGTGCCCATCGAGTGCGGCTGCACCCTGGTGCGCGACCGGGAACTCCAGCGCGAGACCTTTTCCTATCTCGCGCCCTACCTGCGGATCGATGGCAAGGCGTCGGACGACGTACCCTACTGGCCGGCCGAATATGGCGTTCAGCTCACCCGCGGTTTCCGGGCGCTCAAGGTCTGGGCGACCTTGAGCCAGCTCGGCCGGCGGGGCGTGCGCGACTTGGTGGTCCGGCACAACGCGCTCGCCCTACGACTGGCGGGAGCGGTCGAGGCCGCCCCCGACCTGGAACTGACGGCGCCGGTCGCCCTGTCGATCGTTTGCTTCCGCTACCGCCCGCCCGGCTGGCGGGGCAGCGGCGAGGACCTCGACGCCCTCAACCGGCGGATCAACGACGCGGTGAACGACGGCGGACGCTATTACTTTACGCCGACCTCGCTCGACGGACGCTACAGCCTGCGCGCCTGCATCATCCACTACGACACCGGTGCCACCGAGGTCGACGGGCTGGTCGCGGCGGTGCGCGAAGCGGGCGCCCGGTTGCTTGCCTGAAGGACCCGTCGTTCGAAAGACGGCTTTCCGCTCTTCTATTATAGGTAATGGTGAGTTCAGAAGAGTTTCTAATTTTTTAATTACGCTATACAGTACAACTTATTGATATTATGATTCTATTCTAATATTCCGACTACTGCCATTCGGCTTGGGCACGAGTCAATCCTTTACGCAATCCGCTGAAATTCCACGAGTCTGGGCGTCAAACTCTCCATATCCGTGGCCGCCGGGTCTGCTATACTGGGTATATATTATGGGGGTTACTTGGATTAAGACCCATGAAAGGGCGATTTAGTCTTGCCGTTATAGGGCTCCTCCTATGGATCGCGCCCGCGCAGGCGAACTATTGGGAAGGCCATGCTGCCTTCAAGCGTGGCGACTATCGGACGGCGCACAGAGAGTTTAACCGCCTGGCCGAGCTTGGGCACGCCGCGTCCCAGTTCAACCTTGGTTTTCTGCACCATCAC
>JAUVQB010000207.1 GCA_030598385.1 Alphaproteobacteria bacterium
ATCACAGGCGCAGGTTACGTATTCGTTACAATTTTGGAAATCGTTTTATATCAACTACTTAACACGGCGTGCACATTGCACGCATACCCCATCGGCACATCCTCACCCCCCGCCCAGCTTCGCCAGCCTCGCCTCGCGCAGCCGCCGGAAATCGTCGCCGGCGTGGTAGCTCGACCGGGTCAGCGGGGTCGCCGAGACCATCAGGAAGCCCTTGGCGTAGGCCGCCGTCTCGTAGTCCTTGAACTCGTCCGGAGTGACGAAGCGCGCCACCGCGTGGTGCTTCCGGGTCGGTTGCAGGTACTGGCCGACGGTGAGGAAATCCACATCCGCGGCGCGCTGGTCGTCCATCACCTGCAACACCGCCTGGCGCTCCTCGCCCAGCCCGACCATGATGCCGGACTTGGTGAACATCGCCGGGTCCAGCTCCTTGATCCGCTGCAACAGCCGCAGCGAGTGGAAATAGCGCGCGCCGGGGCGGACCTCCGGGTAGAGGCCGGGCACCGTCTCGAGATTGTGGTTGAAGACATCCGGGCGCGCCTCGACCACCGCCTCCAGCGCCGAGGGCGGACAGCGCAGGAAATCCGGCGTCAGCACCTCGATGGTGGTCTCCGGGCATTTGCGGCGCACGGCGCGGATGGTCTGGGCGAAGTGCTCGGCCCCGCCATCCGTCAGGTCGTCGCGGTCGACCGAGGTGATGACCACGTGCCTGAGGCCGAGCTTCTTCACCGCCTGGGCGACGTTGACCGGCTCGAACGGGTCGAGGGCCCGGGGCCGGCCGGTCGCGACATGGCAGAAGCTGCAGGCGCGGGTGCAGATCTCGCCCATGATCATCATGGTGGCGTGGCGCTGGGACCAGCACTCGCCGATGTTGGGGCAGGCCGCCTCCTCGCAGACCGTGTGCAGATTGTGCTCGCGCACCACCTGTCGGGTCTCGTGGTAGACCGGCGAGCCGGGCGCCTTCACCCGGATCCAGGGCGGCTTGCGCCGGATCGGGTTGTCCGGCTTGTGCGCCTTCTCGGGGTGGCGCAGACGTTCCTTGGTTTCACCGGTCATCGGGACCCATTGCCTCAGAAGTGGATCGCCCGGCCGTAGGCGTCGAGCACGGACTCGTGCATCATCTCAGACAGCGTCGGGTGTGGGAAGACCGTGTGCATGAGGTCCTCCTCCGTGGTCTCCAGGCCCATGGCGATGACGAAGCCCTGGATCAGCTCGGTCACCTCGGCGCCGACCATGTGAGCGCCCAGGAGCTGCCCGGTCTTGGCGTCGAACACCGTCTTCACCAGGCCGTCGGGTTCGCCCAAGGCGATCGCCTTGCCGTTGCCCATAAAGGGAAAGCGCCCGACCTTCACTTCGTGCCCCTCTGCCTTGGCCTTGTCTTCCGTCAGGCCGACGCTGGCGACCTGAGGATGGCAATAGGTGCAGCCCGGAATCTTCAGCTTGTCGATCGGATGCACGCCGGCGATGCCGGTAATCTTCTCGACGCAGATGACGCCCTCGTGCTCGGCCTTGTGGGCCAGCATGGGCGGGCCGGCCACGTCGCCGATAGCGAACACGCCGGGCTCGTCGGTGCGCGAATATTCATCGGCCACGATCATCCCGCGCTCGGCCTTCACCTTGGTGGTCTCGAGGCCCAGGTCCTCGACGTTGCCGACCACCCCGACGGCGGAAATCACCCGCTCGACGGTGAGCTCGCTGGTCTCGCCCTTCTCGTTCTCGATGGCGGCGGTGATACTGTCCTTGCCGGGCTTCAGGCCCGTCACCTTGGCGCCGGAGAGGATCTTCATGCCGAGCTTCTCGAAGCGCTTTCTGGCGAGCGCCGCGATTTCCGCGTCCTCGACCGGCAGGATCTGCGGCAGCACCTCGACCACCGTCACCTCCGACCCCAGGGTGTGGAAGAAGCTGGCGAACTCGATGCCGATGGCGCCCGAGCCGATCACCAGCAGCGACTTGGGCATGACGTCGGGGACCAGCGCTTCCATATAGGTCCAGACGAACTTTCCGTCGGGCTCGAGCCCCGGCAGGGTGCGCGCCCGCGCGCCGGTGGCGAGGATCACGTTCGCGGCGGTCAGGCTGGCGACGGCCTTGCCGTCGGCCGTCACCTCGACCTTGCCGGGGCCGTTCAGGCGGCCGCGGCCGTCGAATACCGTCACCTTGTTCTTCTTGAGCAGATGCCCGACGCCGGCATTGAGCCGCTTGGAGACGTTGCGCGAGCGCTTCACCACGGCGGCGAGGTCGAAGGCGACATTCTCGGCCGAGAGCCCGAAGTCCGATGCGTGCAGCATATTGTGATAGACCTCGGAGGTCCTGAGCAGCGCCTTGGTCGGGATGCAGCCCCAGTTGAGGCAGATGCCGCCCAGGTGCTTTTCCTCGACCAGCGCCACCTTGCCGCCGATCTGGGCGCCGCGGATCGCCGTCACGTAGCCGCCCGGCCCGCCGCCGACGACGATAAGATCGAAGTGGGTGTCAGCCATGGCCTAGCGTCCCTACAGCAGCATGGTGAGCGGCTCCTCGACGAGCCGTTTGAAGGCCGCCAGGAACTGCGCGCCGACCGCCCCGTCGACCACCCGGTGATCGACCGAGAGGGTGCAGGACATGACGGTGGCGACCGCCAGGGCGCCGTCCTTCACCACCGGGCGCGGCTCGCCGGCCCCGACCGCCAGGATGCAGCCCTGCGGCGGGTTGATGATGGCGGCGAAGTCCTTGACCCCGAACATGCCGAGGTTCGAGATCGAGAAGCCGCCGCCCTGGTACTCCTCGGGTTTCAGCTTGCCGTCGCGGGCGCGGCCGGCCAGGTCCTTCATTTCGCCGGAGATGGCGGCGAGGCCCTTGGCGCCGGCGTCCTTGATGACCGGCGTGATGAGCCCGTTGGGCGTGGCCACGGCCACGGAAACGTCGGCCTTCTCGTAATAGAGAATGCCACCCGCATCGTCCCAGGAGGCGTTGGCCGCCGGCACCTGGCCGAGCGCCAAGGCCACGGCGCGAATTACGAAGTCGTTCACCGACAGCTTGTAGTCGCCGCTCTTTTCTCCGCGGGCGTTCAGGTCCTTGCGCAGGCCGAGCAAATTGTCGAGCTCGCAGTCCACGGTCAGGTAGAAGTGGGGGACGGTCTGCTTGGCCTCGGTCAGGCGCCGGGCGATGGTTTTGCGCATGTTGGTGGCCGGCTCCAGCCGATAGGCCATGCCGAGCAGGTCCGCCATCTGCTGGGCGCCGGGCCCCGCAGATGCTGGGGATGGCGCGGGTGCCGTCGCAACGGCCGGCGCGGCTTCTGCCAGGGGGGCGCCGGCCGCCGATCCACTGGCGAGCGCCGCTTCGATGTCGCGCTTGACCACCCGGCCGTGCGGGCCGCTGCCGCTCACCCGCGCGATGTCCAGTCCGGCCTGAGCCGCCATGCGCCGCGCCAGGGGGCTGGCAAACAGGCGGGCGCCATCCACAACCGGGGCCGCGGCCGGGGCGGCGGCTGGAGCTACCGCAGGCGATGCGCTGGGCGCTTCGGCTGCTGGTGGTGGTGCCTCGGCGGCGGCAGGCGGCGGCGCGGCCGGCGCGGCGCCTGCCGCAGCATCGATAGCGCTGGCGTCTTCGCCTTCCTCCAGCAACACGGCGATCACCTGGTTGACGGGCACGCCCTCGGCGCCCTCGGCGACGAAGAGCTTGCCGACGATGCCTTCGTCGATCGCCTCGACCTCCATGGTCGCCTTATCGGTCTCGATCTCGGCGAGAATATCTCCCGAGGCGATCTCGTCGCCTTCCTTCACGTGCCATTTGGCGAGCGTGCCCTCGGTCATGGTCGGCGACAGCGCGGGCATCAGGATTTGGATCGGCATGGTGCGGCTCCCCCTCGCTCAGCCGGCGTAGCAGACGTCTTTCGCCGCCTGCACGAT
>JAUVQB010000070.1 GCA_030598385.1 Alphaproteobacteria bacterium
CCGAGGCCGACGTGGCGGTGGATATCGACGATGGCCCGCCCGACGTCACCACCGATCGGGTGCGCGCGGCGATCGAAGCCTTCCTGCTGGCACAAGAGGACCAGCCGAACATCGCGGCGGCGGGCAGCGGCCCAAGCGGCAACCCAGGCGGCGGCCTGCCTGCAAGAGATCGGGCGCCATGAGCGGTTACGAAACCCTGCGGGTCGAGTTGGGCGAGCGCGGCTACGACATCCTGGTCGGCGAAGGGCTGCTGGCGACGGCCGGCGAACATATCGCGCCCTTCACCGGCGGCCGGCGACTCTTCGTCGTCACCGACGAACAGGTCGCCAAGGCCCATCTGGCGGCTCTCGAACGGGCGCTGGACGCCGCCGGGGTTGCCTACGAGGCTCTGATCCTGCCGCCCGGCGAAGGCACCAAGGACTTCAGCCACCTGGAGAGCCTAACCCATCGCTTGCTCGCCATGAACCTGGAGCGCGGCAGCCTTTTGGCGGCCTTCGGCGGCGGCGTCATCGGCGATCTGGTCGGCTTCGCCGCCTCGGTTCTGCTGCGCGGCCTCGACTTCATCCAGATACCGACCACCCTGCTGGCCCAAGTCGACAGCTCGGTCGGCGGCAAGACCGGGATCAACGCGCCCCAGGGCAAGAATCTGGTGGGCAGCTTTCACCAGCCTCGTCTGGTGCTGGCCGATACCGAGGTGCTGTCGACCTTGCCCAAGCGCGAGCTCCTGGCCGGCTATGCCGAGGTGGTGAAATACGGGCTGATCAACGACCCGGGTTTCTTCCAGTGGCTGGAGGACCACGGCCTCGCCGTCATCGAAGGCGACCCGGCGGCGCGGCGCCGCGCCATCCTGACGAGCTGCGCCGCCAAGGCGGCCATCGTCGCCGAGGACGAGCGCGAATCCGGCGTCCGCGCCCTGCTCAACCTGGGCCACACCTTCGGCCACGCCCTCGAGGCCGAGCTCGGTTATGACGAGCGGCTGCTGCATGGCGAGGCCGTTGCCATCGGCCTGGTGCTGGCCTTCGAGCTGTCGGCCGGCCTCGGCCTTTGCCCGGCCACGGACGCCGCCGCCGTGCGGCGTCACATGGCGGCCGTCGGCCTGCCGACGGACCTCGAGTCGGTGCCCGACGTCGCCTGGTGCGTGGAAGCCTTGATCGACCACATGGGCCGCGACAAGAAGGTGCGCGACGGCAAGATCAGCTTCGTGCTGGTCCGGGGCATCGGCGAGGCCTTCGTCACGGCGGACGTCGATCTCGACGAGGTCGCCGCCTTGCTGACCGGCCAGATCGCCGCTTGACGCCCTCCGCATAACCCCGCCGTTCCGGTAACTCTCCCAAGGCAACCGCGAAATGGACACCTACATACTGGTCACCTTCGGCACGATCGCGATTCTTCTGGTCCTATCGGCCTTCTTCTCGGGCTCCGAGACGGCGCTGACCGCCGCTTCGCCGGCTCGCATGCATACACTGGAGCAGCAGGGCGATGAGCGCGCCCGCGTGGTCAACAATCTGTTCGCTCAGAAGGACCGGCTGATCGGTGCGGTTCTGCTCGGCAACAATCTGGTCAACATCCTGGCCTCGGCGCTCGCGACCAGCCTGTTGATCGGCCTGGCGGGCGAGGCCGGCGTCGCCTACGCCACCCTGGGCATGACGATGCTGATCCTGATCTTCGCCGAGGTCTTGCCCAAGACCTATGCGATCCACAACGCCGACGGCGTCGCCCTGAAGGTGTCCAGGATCATGCGGGTTGTGGTTCGGGTCTTCGGCCCGGTAACCCTGACCGTGCAATGGGTCGTCCGCTCGACCCTGTCGCTGTTCGGCGTGCGCATCACCTCGCCGCTGGGCGCCAGCCTGCGGGAGGAGGAACTGCGCGGCGCCATCGAGCTGCACACCGGCGAGGGCGAAGAGGAAAAGCATGCCCGCGAGATGCTGCGCTCGATTCTCGATCTCGCCGACATCGAAGTCGAGGAGATCATGATCCACCGCAAGAACGTGGCCACCATCGACGCCAACCAGCCGACCGACAAGATCGTCGAGGAAGTGCTGTCGAGCCCCTATACGCGCCTGCCCCTGTGGCGCGACGACCCGGACAACATCGTCGGCGTGCTGCACGCCAAGGCGCTGTTGCGCGCGGTCCACACTCAAAAGGCCGATCTCGCCCAGCTCGACATCGTGGAGATCGCCAACGATCCCTGGTTCATCCCCGAAGCCACCGATCTGCTGGCTCAGCTTCAGGCCTTCCGTCAGCGCCAGGAACATTTCGCCATCGTCGTCGACGAATACGGCGAGGTGCTGGGCGTGGTCACCCTCGAGGACATTTTGGAAGAGGTGGTGGGCGAAATCGCCGACGAATACGATATCCAGGAGGAAGGCATGCGGACGCTGCGCGACGGCTCGGTGGTCGTCGAGGGCACTGTGACGATCCGCGACATGAACCGCGAGTTCGACTGGCGCCTGCCCGACGAAGAGGCCTCGACCATCGCCGGCCTGGTGCTGCACGAGGCCCGGCGCATCCCGGACATCGGCCAGGTCTTCGCCTTCCACGGCTTCCGCTTCGAAATCCTGCACCGCCAACGCAACCAGATCACCTCGATCAAGGTGACGCCGCTGGTGGAATCGACCGACGAGGCGGCCACTTAAACTCACATCGTTCACTATGGAAGAGACGAACATGCCCCTGCCCAGCCCGGAGCCGCGCGAGCGCCTCCATACCCGCCGGTACGAGTTCAACGGTTATCGGCGCGCCGACGGCCTGTGGGACATCGAGGGCCGCATGACCGACGTGAAGAGCTACGGCTTCGACAACGACTACCGCGGGCGCATCGAAGCCGAGGAGCCGCTGCACGACATGCGGATCCGCCTCACCCTCGACGACGATTTCGTGGTCCGGGACATCGAAACGGCGACCGACGCCAGCCCCTTCGCCATCTGCCCCGAGGTCGCGCCCGCCTACAAGCGCATGATCGGCGCCAGGATCGCCCGCGGCTGGCGCGCGACGATCCGCGAGCGGGTCGGCGGCACGGCCGGCTGCACCCACTTGGTCGAGATGCTCGACGCCATGGCGACGGTGGCCTTCCAGACCCTCTACCCGGCGCGCAAGAAAAAGGAGGAGCAGGGCCCGCCCGGCAAACGCGGCGCCCTGGTGGACACCTGCTATGCCTTCCGCAGCGATGGCCCGGTGGTGAAGAAAGAATGGCCGGAGTTCTATACCGGCGAGTGAGGTCGCGGACCCGGGCCCCCTACTCCCGCCCCTACTCCCCCGGTGCTCGCGCGGTCACCTGGAGGGCGTGGACCGGGCCGGCGAGCTCTTCGGCGAGCGCGGCGTAGACCGCCCGCTGGCGCTCGAGGCGCGATTGGCCGGCGAAGGCCTGGGCGACCAGGCTCACATGGAAATGGGTCTCGCCGCCCTCGCGCCAGCCGGCATGGCCCTCATGCTTGTGGGACTCGTCCGCCACCTCGAGGCGCTCGGGCTGGAACGCGGCGGTGAGCTTGGCGGTGATCGCCTCGGAGACCGTCATGGGGCGAATTCCGCGCCCTATGGCGGCTCCTGTCAAGTCGCCGGCCAGGGACAGATGAAAGACCGTTAAGCTTTTTAGCCTATTACGGAAATTCCCCTTGGCACCCGCTTGCCAGGGCTCACGGGCACTCACATACTGAAGCCATGGCACGAGCAACGCCCAACGCGATCCAGGAACCCTTCCGGCGGCCCGACCCGGACGCGCGCTGCTGCGAGTTTCTCGGCTGCCCGGACGGCGGCATCTACCCGGCGCCCCAGGCCCGCGACCGCCTGAACGACTACTATTGGTTCTGCCTGGAGCACGTGCGGGCCTATAACGCCGCCTGGAACTATTACGCCGGGATGAGCGAGGCCGAAGTCGAGCACCATCGCCGTAAAGATACCGTTTGGCAGCGGCCGTCCTGGCCGTTCGGCGGCCCGTCCTCCAAGCACGAACGGCGGATCGAGGACGCGCTCAGGAAGGAATTCACCGGCGTTTTCGACGACGGGCCGCGCTCCTGCCGCCCGACCAAGCCCCGGAGCGAGCAGGAACAGGCCCTGGCCGTCCTCGATCTCGACGTTGGAGCCGACGCCGTGCAGATAAAAGCCCGCTATATCAAGCTGGTAAAGCAACTGCACCCCGACGCCAATGGCGGCAATCCGGAAGCCGAAGAACGCTTGAAGACGGTAAATTTGGCCTATACGACCTTGAAGAACGGGTCTTTATAAACGAAATGTGGACAGATCCCCTGGCGGCGTGAGAGTTTCCGCGGCACGTCAGGTCCAAGAGAGAACACCCATGGCCGAAACACCAGAGAACAGCATCGACGCCCTATCGTCCGAGCTGCCCGATATCACGGTCTCCGTACGTCAGACCTTCGGGCTCGACAGCGATATGCAGGTGCCCGCCTTTAGCCAAGCCGAGGAGCATGTGCCGGATCTGGACGAGGCTTACCGATTCGACCACGACACCACCTTGGCGATCCTGGCCGGCTTCGCCTACGCCCGGAAGGTCCTGATCCAGGGCTACCACGGAACCGGCAAGTCGACCCACATCGAACAGGTGGCCGCGCGGCTCAACTGGCCCTGTCTCAGGATCAACCTGGACAGCCACATCAGCCGGATCGATTTGATCGGCAAGGACGCCATCGTCATCCGGGACGGCAAGCAGATCACCGAGTTCCGCGAAGGCTTGTTGCCCTGGGCCCTGCAGCGCGCGACCTCGCTGGTGTTCGACGAATACGACGCCGGCCGCCCGGACGTCATGTTCGTGATTCAGCGCATCCTCGAGGCCGAAAGCCGCCTGACCCTGCTCGACCAGAACCGCGTGATCCGGCCGCACCCGGCGTTCCGCCTGTTCGCCACCAGCAACACGGTGGGCCTCGGCGACACCACCGGGCTCTATCACGGCGTGCAGCAAATCAACCAAGCCCAGATGGACCGCTGGAACATCGTCGCCACCCTCAACTACCTGCCGCACGAGCAGGAGGTCGACATCGTCCTCTCCAAATGCCCGAATTACGACACCCCCGAAGGCCGGGAGACAATCGCGGCGATGGTGTCGCTGGCGGACTTGACCCGCAGCGGCTTCATCAACGGCGATATCTCCACGGTAATGAGCCCGCGTACGGTCATCATGTGGGCCGAAAACGCCAACATCTTCGACAACATCGGCTTCGGCTTCCGCACCACCTTCGTCAACAAGTGCGACGAGATGGAGCGCCCCGTGGTGGCCGAGTACTACCAGCGCTGCTTCGGCACCGAACTGCTGGAGACCGGGGTCAAGGCCACCCTGGTCTGAGGCCGCGCGCGTTATGAGTCTCGTGCGATGAGTCAGGGCGAAACCGATCTGGAGCGCTTCCGCCGGGTGACCGGCGCGACCGTGCGCGCGATCTGCGAGCGCGAGGACGTGACCGTCGCCTTCACGCCAAACGCCCAGGGCCTGACCGGGAACGAGGTCCGGGTCCAATCGCCGTCGCGCGATCTGAACCCGCGGGAGGTGGTGCAGGTGCGCGGCAGCACCGATGCGGCGGCGCTGCGCCTGCGTCACCATGACAGCGCGCTGCACGGCCGCCGCCGGCCGATCGATCCGCTCGCCCGCGATGTCTTCGATGCGGTCGAGCAGGCCCGCTACGAGGCGATCGGCATGCGCCAGATGGCTGGAGTGGCGGAAAACCTCGATTGGCTGCTCGAGCAGCGCTGCCGCGACCGCGGCTATGCCGAGGTGTCGAGCCGCGAGGAGGCCCCCCTGTCGGAGGTGCTTCGGGTGCTCACCCGCGAGGCCATGACCGGACGAATGCCACCGCCCTCGGCCCGCTCGATGGTCGATCTGTGGCGTTCGGCAATCGATTCGCGGGTGCAGGAGGACTTGCGCCACCTGAGCGACGTCTGCGTCGACCAGGAGGCCTATAGCGAGGCCGTGCGGCAACTGCTCACACACCTCGAGCTCGATCCGACCAGCCAGGAAGAGGCCGAGGGCGAAGAGGAAACCGAAGGCCAGGACGACCAGAGCGAACCCGACGGCGAGTCCCAGGACGGCGAGGGCGACGAGAGCTCCGCCGAGATGGACCGGAGCCAGGACAGCGACCAGCAGGACTCCAGCGACGGCGAATCGAGCGACGCGGACATGATGGAGGCCGAGGGCCTCCTGCAGCCCGAGTCCGACCAGGAGGAGCCGGCCCGGCCGAACCGTCCGCCGCGCTTCGAAGACTTGAGAAACTTTCAGGACGACGCCTACCGCGCCTTCAGCAACGAATTCGACGAGACCATCGGCGCCGAGGAGCTCTGCGATGCGGACGAACTGGCGCGGCTGCGCCTCATGCTCGATCAGCAGCTCTCCAGCCTGCACGGCATGATCGCGCGGCTCGCCAACCGGCTGCAGCGGCGCCTCCTCGCCAAGCAGACCCGGGCCTGGGAGTTCAACCTGGACGAGGGCCTGCTGGATAGCGCGCGCCTGGCGCGCATCGTCGCCAACCCGTCGCACTCGCTCTCGTTCAAGCAGGAGAAGGAGACCACCTTCCGCGACACCGTGGTCAGCCTGCTGATCGACAACTCGGGCTCCATGCGCGGCCGGCCGATCTCGGTCGCCGCCATGAGCGCCGACATCCTGGCGCGCACCCTGGAGCGCTGCGGCGTCAAGGTCGAGATCCTCGGCTTCACGACGCGCATGTGGAAGGGGGGGCAGTCGCGCGAGCGTTGGATCGCTGGCGGCAAACCGCCCAACCCCGGCCGTCTCAACGACCTGCGCCACATCGTCTACAAGTCGGCGGATGCGCCTTGGCGGCGGTCCCGCAAGAATCTCGGGCTGATGCTGCGCGAAGGCATCCTCAAGGAGAACATCGACGGCGAGGCCCTGATCTGGGCCCACAACCGCCTGCTCGCCCGGCCGGAGGAGCGGCGCATCCTGATGGTCGTCTCGGATGGCGCGCCGGTCGACGACTCGACGCTGTCCGTCAACTCCGGTTCGTATCTCGAGCTGCACCTGCGCCAGGTGATCAAGGAGATCGAGACGAAGTCGCCGGTCGAGCTTATCGCGATCGGGATCGGCCATGACGTTACGCGCTA
>JAUVQB010000382.1 GCA_030598385.1 Alphaproteobacteria bacterium
GGCCGCATCATCGTCAGCGGCATGGGCAAGAACGGGCACGTCGGCAGCAAGATCGCCGCGACGCTCGCTTCGACCGGCTCGCCGGCCCAGTTCGTGCATCCCGGCGAGGCCAGTCACGGCGATTTGGGCATGATCACGGCAAAAGATGCCGTACTCGCCCTTTCCAATTCGGGGCGAACCACCGAACTCAGCGACCTGGTCGCCTATACCCGGCGTTACGACATCCCTTTGATCGCCATCACCGGCAATCGCGCCAGCGCGCTCTCCGAGGCTGCCGATGTGACCCTGAGCCTGCCGCGCATGCCCGAGGCCTGCCCCATGGGCCTGGCGCCGACCACCTCGACCACCATGGCGCTCGCCCTCGGCGATGCGATCGCCATCGCCCTGCTCGAGCGCCGCGGCTTCTCGGCCGCGGACTTCCAGGTGTTTCACCCGGGCGGGGCGCTCGGAAAGCGGCTCTTGAAGGTGGCTGACGTCATGCATGGCGAGGAGGAGCTGCCGATCTGTTCGCTGGATTGCCCGATGGCGGAGGCCATATTGATCATGACGGCCAAACGCTTCGGCTGCGTGGGGGTCGTGGATGAATCGGGCATTTTGATGGGTATCATTACCGACGGCGATTTGCGGCGGCATATGGAGAACGACCTGCTGGGCCAGCGCGCCGGCAACGTGATGACCGGGGCCCCAAAGACCATAAGGCCGCAGGCCCTGGCAGTGGAGGCATTACGAATGATGAATATGTCGGAGCACCCCTTCACCAGCCTGTTCGTGGTCGAAGGCGAAGAGCCGCTCGGTATCGTGCACATCCACGACTGCCTGCGCGCCGGCGTGGCCTGAAGAGCGGGATGGCGGCCGCCATGGCAAGCAATGAGACCGTGACCGGGCGCCGCTTTTCCTATGACGGCGTTGGCGTCGCGCGCGCTACCCGCTGGTCCCGGCGGGGCCGCATCGGCACGCGGCTTTCAATGAGCAGAAGTTACAACCTTTTCGTCGGCATCATGAAGGTCCTGCTGCCGGCCGCGGCGGCGGTTTTCATTATGTTGCTGCTGGCTTGGCCCGAGCTGACGCCGGGCAAGCAGGGCCTCGGCCTCGATCTCAGCGAGCTCGCCATCGATCAGCCGGAAGGCGTCACCATGCTGAATGCCCGGTTCACCGGCCTCGACAGCCGGAACCAGCCGTTCCTGGTGACCGCCGATGTGGCCACTCAGGCGACGGAGAACGATTCGGTGATCAGCCTGGAACTGCCGAGGGCCGATATCACCCTCGAGGATGGAACCTGGGTGGCGCTGAGCGCCCGGGACGGGCTCTACGATCGCGACCAGCAGACGGTCGACCTCGTCGGTCAGGTCAGCTTTTTTCACGACAAGGGCTTCGAGCTTCACACCGAGACCGCCCGGTTCGATTTGGACAAAGGCACCGCCGTGAGCCGAGAAACCGTGACAGGACAGGGTGTTTTCGGGCAGATTGAGGCGACCGGGTTCGATTCCTTCGATCAGGGAGACCGAATTATCTTCTCCGGGCCGAGTCGCCTGTTACTCTTTCCCGACGCCCAGGTCCGCACGCCTGCGGAGCCTGGCCGATGAGCGTCTGTCTGCGCCAGCGCCTCGCGTGCGCCCTCGCCGCCCTACTGCTGCTGCCTCCGGCTGCCTCGGGAACCGCCCGTGCGCAAAACCTCCTGAGCTTCGGCGGCAGCGACCAGCCGGTCGAGATCACCGCCGAAGAGGGGATCGAATGGCGCCGCAAAGAGAAGGTATATATCGCCAGCGGCAAGGCCCGGGCAGCCCGTGGCGAGATCGAACTGTTCGGCGACATCCTCTCGGCCTTTTACCGGGACGCGGAGGACGGCAGCACCGAAATCTACCGTGTCGAAGCGCACGGAAATGTGCGGATCTTATCACCGAACGAGTCCGTATACGGCGATGACGGCTATTACGACGTGGACCGTGGCGTCATCGCCCTGACCGGCAAGGCGTTGCGTCTCGAAACCGGCGGGGACAGCATCACCGCCAACGAAAGCCTGGAGTACTGGGAGGCCAAGCGCCTCGCGGTGGCCAGGGGCGGGGCGGTGGCCAGTCGCGGGGACAAGAGCCTCAGCGCCGATCTTTTGGTCGGGCACTTCCGCAGGGACGACGAGGGCCGTCTGGTGCTCGAACAGGTCGACGCAGAGGGCCAGGTCGAGATCTCGACGCCGACGGATTTCGTGACCGGCGACAGCGGCGTCTATCACGTGGACAAGGAACTCGCGGAGCTGATCGGAGGCGTCAAGATCACGCGGGGTGAAACCCAGTTGAACGGCGAATATGCGGAAGTCAATCTGGCGACGGGTGTCAGCCGCCTGCTCGCCGCGCCGCCGGGCGGCGAGACGGACACGCGGGTGCATGGCCTCATCGTGCCGACGCCCGAGCCGCCGTCAGACGATGACGAA
>JAUVQB010000398.1 GCA_030598385.1 Alphaproteobacteria bacterium
CGCTTGCCATAGTCGTGCAGCGCGCGCGCCGCCAACTCCTTACCGGTTCCCGATTCGCCGGTGATGATGGCGGTCAGGTCGGTGGCCATGAGCCGCGCCAGGGTGCGGTAAATCTCCTGCATGGCCGGCGAACGGCCGATCAAGGGCAGGCGCTCCTCCTCGGGCCCGCCGGCGGCCGCTGGGTCCCTGAGATTGGAAAGTCCCGTGGGCTGGCTCAGCGCCCGCTCGACGTGGGTGATCAGTTCGCGCAGATCGAAAGGCTTGGGCAGATACTCGAAAGCGCCGCGCTCGGTCGCCTTCACCGCGGTCAAGAGCGTGCTCTGGGCGGACATGACGATGACTTGGAGGTCGGGCCGCAGGTCGCGGATTCGCGGCACCAGATCGAGCCCGTTTTCATCCGGCATGACCACGTCGGTGATCACCAGATCGCCTTCGCCGGCCTGCACCCATTGCCAGAGCGTGGCGGCGTTGGAGGTCGTGCGCACTACATGCCCTTCCCGCCCGAGCGCTTGGCTGAGCACGGTCCGGATGCCTTTGTCGTCGTCGGCAACCAGGATGGTTGCGCCGGTCATGGCTCTCGGTCCTCCCCTTGCGCCGCCGGCAGCATCAGGCGAAACACCGTCGCCCCGGGCTGGCTGTCGTATTCGACCACGCCGCCGTGGTCGCCCACCACCTTGGCGACCAGCGACAGGCCGAGGCCCCGGCCGCCGGACTTGCTGGACACGAAGGGCTCGAAAAGCCGCGAGCCGAGGTCCTTGCCGACGCCGGGCCCATTGTCCATCACGCTGACCGCCAGCGGCAGATCGACCCGGGCGCCGCTGCCGGGCACCGCGAGCCGGACGCCCTGCCGGTAGCGGGTCCTCAGCTCGATGCGTCCGTGGCTCTGGGGAACCACTTCGGCCGCGTTCTTCACCAGGTTCAAAAGCGCCTGGACCAGCAGGTCGCGGTGGCCATCGACCGGCGGCAGCGAAGGATCGTAGTTCTTGACGATCGGCAAACCCTGAGCGAAGCCCGCCGATGCGACCGCGGCCACCCGGTCCAAGACCTCGTGGATGTTCACGGCGCGGCGCGCCATCGGGCCGTCGTCGGTAAACAGGCTCATACGGTCGACGAGGTCGACGATGCGGTCTGTTTCCTCGCAGATCAGGCGGGTCATGGCGCGATCTTCCTCGCCGGCATTCTGCTCGAGAAGCTGCGCCGCCCCGCGAATGCCGGACAGCGGATTCTTCACCTCGTGGGCCAACAGCGCCGCCATGGCCGAAAGCGAGCGCGCCGCGTTGCGGTGGCCGAACTGGCGGTCCAGCTTGCGGGCAATCGCGCGTTCGCGGAGCGAGATGACCACCGAGCCAGCGCCTTCGCTGAGCGGCGCCACCTCGACGGAGACATGGCGCGCGCCGGCCCGCAGGGTGTCGATGGTGACGGCGGACTCGGAGATGCTGCGCGCCTCGCCGCGCACCTGGCGCACGAGGGCCGTGACGGTGCTGTCGTCGGGCAGCAGGGCCGAGAGCGGCCGGCCCAGCAGGGTGCTGGCACCGCTGTCGAAGAACTGCTCGGCCGCCAGGTTCACCAAGGCGATGCGGTCGCTTTCGTCGACCACGATCACCGGCGCCGGCAGGGCGTTCAAGACCGCCGCGGGATCGCAGCGGTCCACCAGGGATGTCTTCGCTCCGTCATTCATGCTAAAAATTAAGAAATTCCTTTAACTTCCTCTTCTAAGTCATAAATCGACCGGATAGAGTCCATCACCATCTCCGGGTCCTCTTGGCGATTGACGGACTTGCGGAAAGCTTCGGCGGCGGCGAAGTCCCGGACGTACCAGGCGAGATGCTTGCGGGCCACGCGGACGCCGACGTGACCCCCGTAATGGCTCAGCATGCCCCGGTAGTGCTCCAGCACGAGATCGCGCTGTTGCGCCAGGCTTGGCGCCGCGGGCCAGCGGCCGGTCCTCAGCGCCTCCTTGACCTGGCTCAGCAACCACGGCCGGCCATAGGCGCCACGGCCGATCATGACGCCGTCGGCGCCGGACTGGGTGAGCGCGGTACGGACGTCGCCATAGCTTTCGATATCGCCGTTGATCAGGACCGGCAGTTCGGCGGCCTGCTTGACCCGACTGACGAAAGCCCAGTCGGCTCGGCCGTTGTAGAGCTGGCAGCGAGTCCGGCCGTGCACCGAGATCAGGCGCACCCCGCAGTCCTCGGCGATATGCGCCAACTC
>JAUVQB010000368.1 GCA_030598385.1 Alphaproteobacteria bacterium
GGCGGTCCAGAGCCTGATCGGACGGGTCGAGGATCGCCGCATCGTGACCTACGGCTTTAGCCCGCAGGCCGATGTGCGCGCCGTCAACCTGTCGATCGACCCTGCCGGCGCCCGCTTCGACGTCGAGATCGCCGGCCGCCGGGACACGCCGGCGCGCACCATCGAAGGACTGACGCTGCCCATGGTCGGACGGCACAACGTGCAGAATGCCGTGTCCGCGGTCGCCGTGGCCGGCGAGATGGGCATCGATGACGAGGTGCTGAAGGCGGGGCTGGCGGGCTTCAGCGGCGTCAAGCGGCGCTTTACGAAAACCGGCGAGGCCGGCGGCATTACCGTGATCGACGACTACGCCCATCATCCGGTGGAAATCGCCGCGGTCCTGCAGGCCGCGCGCCAGGCCACCGGCGGCAAGGTGATCGCGGTGGTCCAGCCCCATCGCTACACCCGCCTCGCCGACCTGTTCGACGACTTCTGCACCTGCTTCAACGATGCCGAGCGGGTCGTGGTGGCCGACGTCTACGCCGCCGGCGAAACCCCGATCGCCGGTGCCGACCGGGATTCGCTGGCCGCCGGCCTACGCTCGCGCGGCCATCGCCACGTCACCGCGCTCGCCGATCCGGCGGAGCTCGCCGGCGCGATCGCCGGCATGGCCGAAGCGGGCGATCTTGTGGTCTGTCTCGGCGCCGGCAGCATCACCGCCTGGGCCAATGCGTTGCCGGGCCAACTCAAAAGCGCCCTCGCCGCCCTCGCTTCCAATGGCGGCGCCCGGCCGGGAGCGCCATCATGATGGCCGCTCAGAAGATCACAACACTGCCATTGATCGACCGTCTGCCGCCGGTTCGCGGGCGCCTCGAGGTCAACAAACCGCTCGGCTCGGTCACCTGGTTCGGTGTCGGCGGCCCCGCCGAGGTCTTGTTCCGGCCGGCCGACCGGGACGACCTGCTCGCCTTCCTCGAGGACAAGCCGGCCGAGGTTCCGGTCACGGTCATCGGCGTCGGCTCCAACCTGCTGGTGCGCGACGGCGGCGTGCCGGGCGTCGTGATCCGCTTCGGACGGTCGCTCGGCACCATCGAGGCCGCCATCGATGCTGGTGGCGCGGAGCTGGTCTGCGGCGCCGGCGCGCTCGACGTGAACGCGGCCAAGGCCGCCGCCAAGGCCGGGATCGGCGGGCTCGAGTTCCTGCGCGGGGTGCCGGGCACCATCGGCGGCGGCCTGCGCATGAACGCCGGCGCCTACGGCAAGGACATCAAGGACGTGCTGGTCTGGGCCGAGGCCGTGGATCCCCAGGGCCGCGTACGGCGCCTCGGCGTCGCGGATATGGGTTTTACCTATCGCCGTTGCGCAATCTCCGAGGACTGGATCTTCCTCGCCGCCCGCCTCGCCGGCCGGGCCGACGATCCGGCGGCCATCCAGGCGCGCATGCGCGACATTCAAGAGGCCCGCCTCGCCAGCCAGCCGATCGGCTCGCGCACCGGCGGCTCCACCTTCAAGAACCCGCCGCCGGACGAGAGCGGCGCCCGCAAGGCCTGGCAGCTCATCGAGGCCGCCGGCTGCCGCGGCCTCAAGGTTGGCGGCGCCCAGGTGTCCGAGATGCACTGCAATTTCCTGATCAACGGCGGCGCGGCCACGGCCGCCGATTTGGAAAATCTCGGAGAGGAGGTGCGTCGCCGCGTCCTGGCCGAATCCGGCGTCAGCCTGGAGTGGGAGATTCGCCGCATCGGCATTCGCGGGGACGCCACACGAGCCGCCCGGGAAGGTGAGACATGAGTAAGACTGTCGCAGTTCTGTTGGGTGGCTCGTCGGCCGAGAGGGAGGTCTCGCTGGTCACCGGCAAAGCCTGCGCGGAGGGTCTGCGCGAGGCCGGCTACCAGGTCGTCGAGATCGATGTCGGGCGCGATGTGGCGGCCCTGGTCGAGGCCCTCTGCCCGCCGCCCGATGCCGTGTTCAACGCGCTGCACGGCCGCTGGGGCGAGGACGGCTGCGTCCAGGGCATCCTCGAGCTGCTGCGCATCCCCTACACCCACTCGGGCCCGCTGGCCTCGGCGCTGGCCATGGACAAGCCGGTCGCCAAGCAACTGTTCGCGGCCGTCGGCCTGACCTGCCCCGAAGGTGTCGTCGTCGATGCCGAAGATCTGGCGGCCGGCGACGCCCTGCCCCGGCCGTTCGTCGTCAAGCCGGTCAACGAGGGCTCCAGCGTCGGCGTGCGGATCGTCAAGAACGGCACCAACCTGCCGCCGGCGGACCTCGATCAGTGGCCGCCAGGGACCAAAATGCTGGTCGAGAAGTTCATCGCCGGGCGCGAGCTCACGGTGGCGGTCATGGGCGAGCGCGCCCTGGCGGTGACCGAGATCCGGCCGCGCCAGGGCTTCTACGATTACGAGGCCAAGTACACCGACGGCCGCGCCGACCACGTGATCCCGGCGCAGATTCCCGCCGACGTCTATGACCGCGCCCTGGAGATGGCCGTGACCGCGCACCAGGCCCTCGGCTGCCGGGGCGTGAGCCGCGCGGATTTCCGCTACGAC
>JAUVQB010000046.1 GCA_030598385.1 Alphaproteobacteria bacterium
CCGTTCATCAGCGCCATGGCGAATTCGAGCAGCTTCTGCTGGCCGAACGAGAGATCGCCGGCGTAGAGGTGGCGCTTCTCGTAGAGGCCGACGAACTCGAGCAAGCTCTCGGCCTTCTCGTCGACCGCGGGCGAAAAACGGCTCAGCATGCCGGCCAGGGTCTCGTGCTTGTGGGGTACCGAGATGCGCATGTTCTCCAGGCCCGACATGCGGCCGTAGACGCGGGTCTGCTGGAAGGTGCGCAGGAGGCCGAGGCGGGCGATCTCGGGCACCCGGAGCTTCGAGATCTGGCGCCCCTCGAAGCTGACCGTGCCGGCGTCCACCGGGTGAAAGCCGACGATCGAGTTGAAGAGGGTCGTCTTGCCGGAACCGTTGGGGCCGATCAGGCCGACGATCTCGCCCGGCCGGACCGCGAGCGAGATGTCGCTGTTGGCGATCACCCCGCCGAAACGCTTGGTTACGTTCGAGGCCTCCAGCATCGCGCCGGTCGTCGCCCCGGTCATTGCGCAGGTTCCTCCGCCTCGCCGGAGGCGGCCTCGATGCGCCGGCCGAAGCGATGGGGATAGCGCTCGCGCAGCCAGCCGATGATGCCCTGGGGGAAGAACACCACGATGAGGACGATCAGCACGCCGAGGGCGACCCGCTGCCAGCCCAGGAGATAGATCCAGAAGAGCTCTTGGGTGACGTGGAAGATGGCCGCCCCCAAGACCGGGCCCCACATCGTGCCCTTGCCGCCGAGGATCGCCATGAGGACCATCCAGACGCCGAAGGTGGCGCCGGCGAAGGCGACGTCCGTCGGGTCTATGAAGCCGACGATGTTGCCGACCAGGCCGCCTGAGATCGCCAGGAAGAAGGCCGCGATGCACCAGGCGATCGTTTTGTAGCGGGTGGTGTGAAGGCCCATGGCCTCGGCCTTGTCCTCGTCGTCGCGGATGGCGTTGATGGCCAGGCCGAATCGCCCGGCGTATAGGCGCCGGAGGGCGAGAAAAGTGACGACGGCGAGCGCGAAGCAGAGGTAGTAGAAGAAGCGGTTGCGCGTGCCGATCTCGCCCGGATAGAGCGGCGTCACCATGCCCGATCCCGCGCCGATGATGTCGATGCCCGCCGCGATCTCGCCGGCGGCGATCCCGAGGCCCAGGGTGCAGATGGCGAAGTAGTGGCCGCGCAGCCCGAGGATGCCGGAGCCCAGCACGAAGGCGACCACGACCGCGACGAGAGCCGCGACCAAGCAGCCGGCGCCCAGGCCCGCATAGTACTGCAGCGAGGTGAGCCCGATATCTTGGGTGCCGTACGCGGAGTTGTATTCGGCCAGGTCGGTGAAGGGCGCCACCTGAACGACCGCGCAAACGTACATGCCGATGCCGAAATAAACGACGTTGCCGAAGGAGTTGTAGCCCATCTGGCCGCCCAGCACGTCCCAGGTCAGCGCGAAAGTCACCATCACCCAGAGGAAAGCGAACTGGGTCGTGAAAGCCGGCAGAACCAGCGGGCCCAACAGGCCGGCGCCGGCAATGACGGCGTAGGTCGCGAGCGTCTTGGCCGAGGATTTGGCCGGGGATTTGGCCGGGGATTTGGCCGCGGCGGTCATTTGAGGTAGCGCCTCTGGCGCTTCAGGCGATGGCTGCGCACCAGGAGCACGACCACCAGCAGGCCGAAGACGAAAGCGATCTGGAACTCGGCGCCGAGGATAAAGCCGGCCAAATTCTCGGCCGCGCCGAGACCGAAAGCGGAGACGATCACGCCCGGCAGATTGCCGAGGCCGGCGACCACCACGATCATGAAGGAGCGCACCGTGTAGGCGAGGCCCTGGAAGGGCTGGATCACCCAGGTCATGACCACCAGCGCCCCGGCCGCGCCGCAGAGCGCCGCGTTCAGCGCATAGGTGGCGGCGTAGACCCGGTCGGTGTCGATGCCGAGGATGCGCGCGGCGCGGGCGTTCTGCGCCGTGGCGCGGATCGCCTGGCCGAGGCGCGAGGACTTGAGGAACACCACCAGGCAGCCGGCGATCGCGAGGGTCAGCACGAAGGCCACGACCTTGATGTGGGGCACGGTGACCATTCCATCGAACAGGAACAGGGTATCCAGACCCGAGTCGGCCGATTGCACATCCGAGGTGAAGATCTGGTTCAGCAGTTGCTGGATCAGGATCGACAGCCCGAAGGTGGCGAGCAGGGATACGAAGAGGTCGCGGTCGACCACCCGGAAGATGACCAGCCGGTAAATCGCCCAGCCGAGAACGAAAAGAACAATAGCGGCGGCGGGCACGCCGAGCAGCGGGTGAACTCCCAGGCTGTAAAGAGTGTAGGTGACATAGCCGCCGATCATCACGAACTCGCCCTGGGCAATATTAATGACGTTCATGACGCCCCAAACGAGGGCCATGCCGTAGGCGGCGAGGGCGAAGATCGAGCCGACGAGTATGCCGTCGGCAATGAGCTGCACGAGCAGAACCGGCGCGTCGAAGAGAAGCTGGAGGTTAGACATTCAGACTGTCCGGGCTCGACCTCCGCCCACCCCCGAGTGAATTCTCGGGGGCGGGCGGTTCAATCGATGGCTCAGTTTAGGACTAGCGGTCCGACCATTTGGGACGCGGATAGATCATCTCGGCCGCCGCCCACTTCGTGGGCGCGACGACCACCAGGCTCCCGTTCTGAACCTGGCGCAGGGCCATCGGCTTGGCGATGTTCTTGCCGCTCTCGTCGAACTTGATGTTGCCGTAGAAGGTTTCCATGTCGGTCGCCGCCAGCGCGTCGCGCACCGCGTCTGTCTCGAAAGATCCGGCCCGCTGGAAGGCATCGACGAAGGTCTGCACCGAGGCGCTCGATTCCGCGGCCTGATATGGCGGCACGTAGCCGAACTTCGCTTCGAAGGTCTTGGCGTAATCCGCCGCCGAGCCGAACAAATCGTCGCTGTAGCTCATGGTCTCGGCCCACTGGGTGGCGCAGAGCGTGTAGTCGGCCTTGGCGCCGAACTTGCCGATCACATCGGCGGCTTCGCAATGGGTCAGGGCCAGAATCGGCACGTCCACCTTCATGTCGGCGATCTGCTTGATGGCGGTGGCCGCCCCCTTGGAGTGCCCCGAGACGACCAGGATATCCGGCTTCACGGCCTTCACCTTGGTCAGGGTCGCCGACATGTCGTTCAGCTCTTTCGGCAGCTTGTCGTCGATCACGACCCGAATGCCGTAGGTGCTGGCATCGTCGATCACACCGGCGCGCACGTCCTGGCTGAAGGGGTCGTTCTCGAAGGCGAGCGCCACGGTGAGGTCCTGCGGCTTTCGGCCCTCGGCTATTGCTTTCTCGGCGGCCAGGGAAATGGCGCCGGCCAGGTATTGCTCGGACGTCGACAGAACGGCGAAGAGGTACTTGTAACCCTGGGTGAAGAGGGAGCGCGAGGCGCCGTTGCCCTCCACCATGGGAATGCCGTACTTCTCGGTGACCGGTGCGATCGCCTTGGTCAGACCGGAGGAATAGGGTCCCAGCAGGAACTTGATGCCGTCCTGGCTGATCAGGCGCTCGGCGAGTTGCGCGCCGCGGGCGGGCGTCGATTCATCGTCGTAGTAGACGATCTCCAACTTGTATGTCTTGCCGGCGACCTCGACCCCCCCGGCCGCATTGATCGTCTCGATGGCCAGGTTGTAGCC
The DNA here is from genome assembly GCA_030598385.1 of Alphaproteobacteria bacterium. Classification (GTDB taxonomy): domain Bacteria; phylum Pseudomonadota; class Alphaproteobacteria; order Kiloniellales; family JAKSDN01; genus CALJXB01. Next base: position 3,644 of record JAUVQB010000046.1, read on the forward strand.
GTTCATGGTGTGCTTGCCGTTGGTCGAGTACTTGCCGGTGACCGATACGGCGGCGCCGAGCACGATGGTATCGCCTTCGACCTTGGCGCTCGCCGCGCCCCCTGCCAGGCACAAGCTGGCGGCCGCTGCCGCCAAGGCGAGTGGCTTCAGTTTTCCTAACATGATAGCGAACCTCCCGTTCGTCTCAGTTATGAATCTTGGCGGAACCTTCTTGTCCGGTTCCTGCGAGTCTTAAGGATATCGCTTACGGTATGCGAAGTCACCCTGGTCAGCGGGTTCCTTCGACCACGACGTTCTCCGGACGCCCGGTCTTGAGAAAAGAGATGACGTTGGTGACCGAGCGCCGCCTGAGCTCCTCGTCGGAGTCCAATGAATAGAAGGCCGCGTGCGGGCTGAGAATCACCTTCGGATGGCGGAGCACCGGATCGTTGGCGTCCGGCGGCTCTTGTGGAAAGACGTCCAGGGCCGCGCCGGCGAGTTGCCCGCTGTCCAGGGCCGCAAGCAAATCCGGGATCTCGACGATGGCCCCGCGCGATACATTGACCAGATAGCTGCCGGGCTTCATCGCCTCCAACAGGCCGCGATCGACCAGGCCGCGGGTCTCCGCCGTCAGTGGCAGGTGAAACGTGATCACGTCGCTGGCGGCACAAAGCGCGGCGAGGTCGCGCTTGCGCGCCAGGCCCTCCGGCCAGGCTTCGTCGGGCAGGTGGGGGTCATAGCCGATCATGTGTCCAAAGATTGGTGCCGCGTAGGCCGCGGCCAGCCGGCCGATCTTGCCGAGGCCGACCACACCCAGGGTCATCTTGCCGGGGCGGATGAGCGGCCCGGTGCCGTCGTAGCTCCAATCGCCGGCGCGCACGGCGGCATCGTAGAGCGGCAGATGCCGGACCAGCGACAGCACCATGGCGACCGCGTGACAGGCCACTTCGGTGATGTTGCCGTCGGGCACATGGGCGACCCAGACGCCATGTTTCTCGGCGGCCTCGATATCGACCGCGTCGACGCCGATGCCGGGCACGCTTACGATTCTGAGATCTGGCAGGGCGGCCAGGACCCGCTCTGTGATGGGGGCGTTCTGGACGATGAGGGCCACAGCACCCTGAGCGCCCTGGGCCGCGGCGATCACCTCGTCTTCGGTGACGCACTTCGGCTCTGCCGCCACCAGCTCCAGACCGGCCTCGCTCAGAAGCGCCCGTTCCAGACCTACATCCGGCTGAACGAAATCGGTGAACACCACCCGCATGTCCTGCTTCCCCCGTAATCTTTGAGTTCCTTATGGTCGGCGGAGCAGACAATAGGGTGGCCCGGCGATCAAGCGCATTTTGCAAGTCGTCGCGGCCTGTTTTAGGCTTGCTGCACTGCGGGTCGTGACGAGGGGCGAGATGCGGGTTCTGTTGGCAGGGCTGATTCTTGCGCTGGCGGCCATGGGGTCGTCCCACGCCGGCCAGGATGAGGCCGAGGCTGTCCCGCCGCCAGGCGACAGCGCATCCGATGAGCCGCTCGATCTCAAAGGGTGCAGTGCCTGCACCTTGCGTCACCAGGACTTGGCCCGTCGCCGCGAGGAATTGGAGGCGGCGAAGGAAGCCCGCGGCGACTGCCGGATAAAAGGCGATATCAACAAGGACGGCGAGCGCCTCTACCACCGGCCGGGCGAGCCGACCTACGAGTGGGCCTGGATCAGCGAGGCCAAGGGCGAGCGCTGGTTCTGTAGCGTCGATGAAGCCGAGGCCGCCGGTTGGCGCGCCGCCGAGTAAAAATGTTATATTTTAAATAAATATTTTATCTGTCTTAGAAATTAGCCGAGGAATATATCCTCCAGCGGGAAGGTCGAGAGCAGGCGGCAGCCCGTGGCGGTGACCAAGACCTGCTGCTCCAGCTTCACGCCCTCGGGACCGCCTTCGGCGCCGATGTAGGACTCGACGCAGAGGGTCATGTCCTCTTCGATCACGCCCTCGTAGCCGCCACGGTAACCCCGCTCGTCCCAATCTTGAATCGGGGGAATGCCGGGATACTCGTCGCACAGGCCGATGCCGTGGGCGACCTCGGGATAGCGGTTGGCGAGGTAGGGCTCCGGCAGGGGCCAGCAGCGCTCGGCATAGTCGCGGAACGTGATCCCCGGCCGGACCAGCGCCATGTTGTGCTCGAGCTGCTCGACCGCCATGCGGTAGAGGTCCTTTTGCCGCCCCGTCGGGGTGCCGTCGCCGCACAAGAGGGTCCGCGAGATGTCGGCGCAATAGCCGCCGGGGCCCACCATGTCGGTGTCGAAGCCGACCAGCTCGCCCGCCTCGATCGCCTTGGCGCTGCATTCGGCGCCCCAGGGGTTGGTGCGCTGGCCCGAGGCGACCAGCCGGCATTCGATCCATTCGCCGCCGGCCGCCGTGTTGGTTTCATGCAGGATCGACCAGAAGGCGTTTTCGGTGAGGCCGGGCCGCAAAGCGTCTTTCATGCGGGCGATCCCGGCTTCGGCGACGAAGATGTCGACGGCCATGGTTGCCAGCTCCTCGGACAGCTTGATGGCCCGGGCGAGCTCGATGGGCTCCTGCGCCTCGAGCGCCGTGAGGCCGGCGGCCTGCAGCGCCTCAAAGTGGGCCGGCCCGACGCGGTCGACGGCGATGCGCCGGTTGGCCCCGGCACTGTCTTTTGCCAGCTCGGCTATGTCGGCCGCCCAGCGGCGGGCGTGTTCGGCCAGCCGGCCGCCGGCCAGAAAGAAGTTCGGGATCCGGCTGGGCCTGATCTCGGCCACGGTCTCGGGATAGGGCGAGTCCGCACCCTCGGCGCCCAGTTCGAAGCCGACCGCCTTGCCCTCGGCCGGCACGAAGGCATAGCGGAAGGGGATGTGCATCTGCATCACCTGGTAGTTCCTGAGCCCGGCCGCGTAGCGAATGTTGACCGGGTCGAACAGCACGCAGCCGGCGAGATCGCGCGCGCGCAGCTCGGCCTGGAGGCGGGCGAGACGGCCGCGGCGTAGCGCGGCCCCGTCGATCTTGGCGAGGTGCGCCTCGACCTCCCGGATCAGCGTGTCGTTCGAGACGGGTGCGATTGCCTGGATCATGTCGTTCGCTCATCTTTGGAACTTTCGCCGCGCCGCCGACGCGTCGCCTCGATATCGAGCGTGCCGGCCTTGTCGACCACGACGCCGTAGTCCCGCGCCGCCGCGGTGTGCGAAACCAGGCCGCGGCGCACGTCGGCGGCGACCCGCTCCGGATCGCGCAGGAAGGGATCGCCGTAGCCGCCGCCGCCGGGCATCTCCACGATCAGGCGTTCTCCCGGCGGTATTTCCTGAACGCCCTTGGGCGCGACCGCTTTTCCGGAGCCGAGCGAGAGGAGGCCGCAGGCCCCGTCCGCGCCGCCGGCCCGGCCGCGCGCGGGATAGCGCGTCCGCTCGTAGGCGGCCAACAGCAGCATGGCGGCCCCCTCCCGGTTCTCGACCTCGATGACCTGGCCGAGGCCGCCGCGGTACTGCCCCGGCCCGCCGGAGTCCGGGCGCAGCTCGCGGCGCAGGATTCTGAGCGGCTGCGTGCTCTCGGTGATCTCGACCTGGCTGCCCCATACGCCGCTGGGGTAGGCGGTGGCCGAAAGCCCGTCCTTGCCCGGCCGTGCGCCGGTGCCGCCGTTGTGGGTGGCTTCCACGGCAAATGCCGTGGCGTTGCCGCCATGAACCGTGATCGGGACGCTGCGCAAGGGGATGTCCCACATGCACGACGCGCCCTCCGCCGGGATCCGGCCCGGCAGCGCCTGATGCAGGCAGCCGAGCACCACGTCGGGAAGAATCTGGCCGATGACGTGGCGCATGGCCACGGGCGCCGGGTCCTGGGGATTGAGGATAGAGCCGGCCGGTGCAGTCACCCCAAACGGTGCAAGCGAGCCCGCGTTGTTGGGAATTTCGGGGCCGACGATGCAGCGGATGCCGAACACCGAATAAGCGGTCGCATAGTTGAGCGGCACGTTGATCGCGTAACGCGAACAGGGCGAGCTGCCGGCGAAGTCCACGTCGATGCGGTCTTCGCCGACGGTCATTCGGGCCCGGATCTCCAGCTCGAAGTCGTAGCCGTCGAGCCGCATATGCTGTTCGTAAACGCCCCTCGGGATATCGCGGATCGCCGCGACCACGCCGTCCCGCGAGCGTTCGAGGATATAGCCGGCCAGGCCGTCTAGCTCGGCGAGCGCAAACTCCTCCATCATGGCCGAGAGGCGCTGGCCGCCGACGTCGCAGCAGGCGATAAGGGCGTAGAGGTCGCCTTCGTTGGCCACCGGCGTGCGGGAATTCGCCTTGATGATGTCGATCAGCAAGCGGTTGACCCGGCCCTCCTCGACCAGGCGGCAGGGCGGGATGCGCACGCCTTCCTCGAAGACGTCGTTGCCGTCGGGGCCCATGCCGCGCCCGCCGACGTCGTAGAGGTGGGAGGTGCAAGAGACCAGCGCCACCGGGCGGTCGCGGTGAAACACCGGCGCCACCAACAAGAGGTCGTTCAAGTGCCCCGCGGCGAGCCAGGGGTCGTTGGTGGCGTAGACGTCGCCGGGCCGCATCCCCGCCGTCGGAAAGACGGTGGTGAAATGACGGCAGGCCTCGGCCATGGTGTTGATGTGGCCCGGCGTGCCGGTCACCGCCTGGGCCAGCATGCGGCCCTCGAGATCGAAGATGCCGGCGGAGATATCGCCGCTTTCGCGCACGATCGCGCTGAAGCCCGCGCGCATCAGCGTCTGGGCTTGTTCCTCGACGACGGCGAGCAGGCGGTTCCACATGACCTGCCGTTCGATCGATGCCGCCGATGCCGCCGATGCCGCCGATGCCGCCGATGCCGCCGATGCCGCCGATGCCGCCGATGCCGCCGATGCCGCCGATGCCGCCGATGCCGC
>JAUVQB010000493.1 GCA_030598385.1 Alphaproteobacteria bacterium
ACGCCTCGATCGCGTGCCTGCGCGAGATCGGCGTCGACACCGGCGGCTCCAACGTGCAGTTCGCGGTCAACCCCGAGAACGGCGAGATGGTCATCATCGAGATGAATCCCAGGGTCTCGCGCTCCTCGGCCCTGGCCTCCAAGGCGACCGGATTCCCGATCGCCAAGATCGCCGCCAAGCTGGCCGTGGGCTACACCCTCGACGAGCTCGACAACGATATCACCCGCGTCACGCCGGCCTCCTTCGAGCCCACCATCGATTACGTGGTCACCAAGATTCCGCGCTTTACCTTCGAGAAGTTTCCCGGGGCGGAGCCGACGCTGACCACCGCAATGAAGTCGGTGGGCGAGGCCATGTCGATCGGCCGCTCGTTCGCCGAATCGCTGCAGAAGGCTCTCAGGTCCATGGAGACGGGCTTGACCGGGCTCAACGAGGTGCGCCTGCCGGGCGTGGTCGCAAAAGACGGCACGATCGACCGCGAGGAGCTCCTGATCCGATTGGGCGAGCCCAGGCCGGACCGGCTTCTCGCCGTCGCGCAAGCGCTGCGCCACGGCGCCGGTCTCGAGGAGATCGCGGCCGCCACCAGGATCGATCCCTGGTTCCTGCGGCAGATCGCGGACCTGGTGGCGGCCGAGCAACAGGTGCGGCGCCATGGCCTTCCGGACGACGGCAACCAGTTCCGGCGGCTCAAGAAGTTGGGGTTCTCCGACGCCCGCCTGGCGGAGCTGACCGGACTCGAGGAATCCGCGGTGGCCGGGCAACGCCGGCGCGCGGGCCTCGCGCCCGCCTACAAGCGCATCGACACCTGCGCCGCCGAGTTTCCCTCGCTCACGCCCTACCTCTATTCCACATACGAGACCGGCTATGTCGCGGCGGGTTCCGGCCCCACCGTCGCCTGCGAGGCCGATCCGAGCGAACGGGACAAGGTGATCATCCTGGGCGGCGGACCCAATCGCATCGGCCAAGGCATCGAATTCGACTACTGCTGCGTCCACGCCGCCTACGCCCTGTCGGACGCCGGCATCGAGACCATCATGGTCAACTGCAATCCGGAGACGGTCTCGACCGACTACGACACTTCCGACCGGCTCTACTTCGAGCCCTTGACGGGCGAGGACGTCATCGAGATCGCCCGGGCCGAGGCGGCCAAGGGCCGGCTGCTCGGCGTAATCGTCCAGTTCGGCGGGCAAACGCCGCTAAAGCTCTCCCATGCCCTCGAGGCCGCCGGGATTCCCATTTTGGGCACCTCGCCCGATGCCATCGACCTGGCGGAGGACCGCCGGCGCTTTCAACGGCTGCTCTGCGAACTCGATCTGCGGCAACCGAACAACGGCACGGCAGTCTCGGCCGACGAAGCCCGGGCCGAGGCCGCGCGCATCGGCTATCCGGTCCTGATCCGGCCGTCATACGTGCTGGGCGGCCGCGCCATGGAAATCGTCCACGATGCCGCGCAACTCGATCGCTATATCACCAGCGCCGTGGAGGTTTCGGGCAAGACGCCCGTGTTGATCGACAGTTATCTGCGCGATGCCATCGAGGTCGACGTGGACGCCCTCTGCGACGGCGAGCAGGTGCATATCGCCGGCGTCATGGAGCACATCGAGGAGGCGGGGATCCACTCCGGCGACTCGGCCT
>JAUVQB010000055.1 GCA_030598385.1 Alphaproteobacteria bacterium
ATCCTGCACGAGATGCGGCCCCTCAGGGCGACCGACGCGCACCAGACCGGCGGACTGGCCGAGCTGGTCTGCTCCAACTCCTTCCGCTCAGATGACGCCGAGCACAACGCGGTCGGCCTGCTGCACGAGGAGATGCGGCGCCTCGGCTCCCTCGTCCTATGGGCCGGCGACCGGCACGCCGTGCCGGCCGGCAGCGCCCTGGCGGTCGACCGGGACGGCTTCTCCACGGCGGTCACGGAACGCCTCGAAGCCGAACCCTTGATCGAGATCCGCCGCGAGGAGGTCGCCGGCCTGCCGCCGCAGGATTGGCAGAGCGTGATTCTGGCGACCGGCCCCCTCACCTCGCCGGCCTTGAGTGCGGATATTCTCGCGTTCACCGGCGAGAGCCAGCTTGCCTTCTTCGACGCCATCGCCCCCATCGTCTACAAGGAGTCCATCGACTTCGGCGTCGCCTGGTTCCAGTCGCGCTACGATAAGGGTGCAAGTGATGGTAGCGCCGACTACATCAACTGCCCCCTCGACCGGGCGCAATACGAAGGCTTCCTTGCCGCCCTCCACGCCGCCGAGAAGACCGAGTTCAAGGATTGGGAAAAGGACACGCCCTATTTCGAGGGCTGCCTGCCGATCGAGGTGATGGCCGAGCGGGGGCCCGAAACCCTGCGCTACGGCCCGATGAAGCCGGTCGGCCTCACCGACCCGCGGACCGGCCGCTCGCCCCATGCGGTCGTCCAGCTTCGCCAGGACAACGCGCTGGGCACCCTCTACAACATGGTCGGCTTCCAGACCAAGCTGAAGTACGGCGCGCAAGGCCAGGTGTTCCGCAGGATCCCAGGCTTGGAGCGGGCCGAGTTCGCGCGCCTGGGCGGCATCCACCGCAACACCTTCCTCAACGCGCCCAAGCTGCTCGACGGCCAACTGCGCCTCAAGGCCGAGCCCCGCCTGCGCTTCGCCGGCCAGGTCACCGGCGTCGAGGGCTACATCGAAAGCGCCGCCATCGGCTTGCTGGCCGGACGTTTCGCCGCCGCCGAGCGGACCGGCGGGATGCTCAGCCCCCCGCCCGCCACCACGGCCCACGGGGCCTTGCTCGCTCACATCACCGGCGGCGCCGCGGCCGAGACGTTCCAGCCGATGAACGTGAACTTCGGCCTGTTTCCCCCGATTGGCCCCGGCCCGGACGGCAAGCGCCTCAAGAAACGCGAGCGCAAGCCGGCCCTCTCCGCCCGCGCCCTCGCCGATCTGGCGGCCTGGATCGACGGTTCAAAGAGCGTCGCGGCGGCTTGAGTCTTAAGTGCGCCGCAGCCAGGCCGCCCAGGCGAGGCGCCAGACGGCGCCCGGCCGCTCGGCCTGGACCAGGGGATCGAAGGGGTTGAAGCCGGCGCGGCGCAGTCGGCTGAGATGATCCGCCGCCAGCGGGGCGAACAGCAGCAGCGATGCCGCCGGGCGCGGCACGTCCCTACGTAGCCTGCGAGCGGCCTGCACGCGGTCGTTTGCACACGCGGCGATCGCCTCGATCACCCGGGCCAGCGCCGGCGAGCTTCGCAGCTCGAACAGCTCGGCCATGTCCAAGCCGGCCTCGCGCGTCAGCTTCGACGGCAGATAGCTCCGCTTCTGGCGCGCATGGAAAGGCACGGCGCGGGCGAGCCCGGTGAGCGCCCAGGCTATCCCGAGATGATGCGCCGCCTCGCCTGCCGGCCCCCGGTCGGCCGGGCTGCCCAGCACGCCCAGGGCCAGCGCGAAGAGGCTCGCGGCGGTGCCCTCGGCGTAGGCCTCCAGGGCCGCGAAGTCGGCCGGCGGCTCGCCGTCCAGATCGGCCTCGCGGGCATCGATGAGCCGGTCGAAGAGCGCCCGAGGGAGATCGTGCCGCTCCACGGTTTGCGCCAAGGACTCGACGACCGCATGGGCCCGCGGCCGACCGTCATAGATTTCCTCGACCGCCTCGCGCCACCACTGCAGGCGAATTCTCCCCACCATGGCCTCGCTCACGACCTCCGCCGTCTTGGCGACCTCGAGGTTGAAGGCGTAGAGGGCGAAGAGATCCTCGCGGCGCTCCGCCGGCGCGAACAAGGCGGTCAGATAGCGGTCCCGGTCCTGGCGGCGAACCTGATCGGCGCAGATGCTGAGGCGGGTCGAGGCCATGTCGGCTTTCGAAGTCGGGTCCCGGAAGTCCCCGACTATAGGGCGGGACGCCGGCTCAGGAAATGCAGGCAAGCGCTTGGCAAAACAACGCTTTGGCCCTATGGTCAGCGGGCCGAACAAAGGCCGGTGTCCCGGCCGAAAAATGAGGTCAAGGCCAGCCGCCACAAGGACCCGGAGGCAAGCAACCGAAAAGCTGCGGCTCCGGTGGTGTGCTGGTGACGCCACTGCGTTCCAAAAAGGGGGACCATCATGCCTGCATTCCTCGCTGCAATCCTAACCGACTTGGGACGGACGGTGATTGCCGGCTTTGTGCTGGCGGTGATTCTGTTCCTGCTCTACTGGATCACCCAGGGCTATAGCGGTGCCGATTTCGGTCCCTTCTTCTTCCGCTGGCTGCACGTCTTGAGCGGCGTCATGTGGATCGGGCTGCTGTGGTACTTCAACTTCGTTCAGATCCCCAGCATGCCGAAGATCCCAGACGAGCATAAGCCGGCCATCGGCAAGGTGATCGCCCCGGCCGCCCTGTTCTGGTTCCGCTGGGCCGCCATGGCCACCATCGTGACCGGCCTGATCCTGGCCATGATGAACGGCTACCTGCTGGAGGCCCTCCTGCTCGGCATCAGCGACAGCGCGCCGAAGCACATGGCGATCGGCATCGGCATGTGGCTGGGCATTATCATGTGGTTCAACGTCTGGTTCATCATCTGGCCGAACCAGAAGCGCGCGCTGGGCATCGTCGAGGCGGACGCCGACACCAAGGCCAAGTCGGCGCGCACGGCCATGCTGCTCTCGCGCACCAACACCCTGCTGTCGATCCCCATGCTGTTTGCCATGGTGGCGGCGCAGAACATCTTCTGACCGGTCAGCAAGCGACCGCGGGGCCGAAAAGGGCCGGGCCTCCTGGGTCCGGCCCTTCGGTATTAATCGACCGCGATCAGCGCGGCGGCGGCGGGCCGTTCCTCGGCCATGAGCAGATTGAAGGTCCGGCACGCGGCGCCCGTGTCCATCACCTCGACCACCACGCCGTCCGCGCGCATCGCCTCGCGCAAGGCTTTGGGCACGAGCGCCGCCGTGGCGCCGCAACCAAGCAACAGGACCTCGACCGTCGGTTCGGCTTGGCCGACCGCGGCCAAGGACTCGGCCGAGACCTCGGCCATGCCCGAGACCGCCCACATGAGTGTGCGATCGGCGAACACCAGCTACCGAGCCGCGGTGACCGTACCGCTCACCCGAAAGGCCCCGTCGCCATAAGCCTCGATGACCTGGCGGCCCTTGGCGATGTTGTCGGTGAGTTCCATGGGCGCGCCGGGCTGCGGCCGGCCGTTCAGCCGGCTTTGGCGCGCTCTTCTTCCGGTGCGCTCTCTTCTCCGCCTGCTTCACCAGTGACCGTCTGGCGGCGGACGTTGAAGCGGGCGAGCAGCGGCACGGCCAGCGCCACCGAGGAATAGGTGCCGATGCACACCCCCCAGATCAGGCCGGCGGTAAAGCCGCGAACGACCGGCCCGCCGAACAGAAACAGCGCGAGGAGCGCGAGGAGCGTGGTGACGCTGGTCAGGATGGTGCGCGACAGGGTCTGATTGATCGAGCGGTCGAGCAGCTCGAACAGCGCCATCTTCTTGAACTTGCGCAGGTTCTCGCGCACCCGGTCGAAGATGACGACGGTATCGTTGATGGAATAGCCGGCGATCATGAGAACCGCCGCCAGGGTCGCCAGGTTGAATTCGATCTGGGTCAGCGCGTAAAAGCCGATGGTCGCAAAGACGTCGTGCAGCAGCGCGATCAGGGCGGCGATGCTGAACTGCCATTCGAAGCGGAACCAGATGTAGACGCCGATCACCAGCAGCGCCAAGCCGGTGGCGATCGCGCCGGCCTGCTTCAGCTCGCCGCCCACCTTCGGGCCGACGAATTCGGTGCGCCGGTATTCCACGACCCGCTCGCCGAGGGCGTCCTTGACCACCGCGATGGCCTTGATTTGTTCGGCCTCGTCGCCCTCCTGGCGCTGCACGTTGATCAGCACGTCGTCCGGCTCGCCGAATTCCTGCAGGGTCACCTCGCCGAGACCGAGGCCGCCCAGCAGGCCGCGCATTTCGCGAAGGTCCGCCGGGCCGTCGGTCTTCACCTCGATCAGGATGCCGCCGCGGAAGTCGACGCCGAAGTTGAGGCCCTGGACCAGGAAGAGCGCCACCGAGGCCAGCATCAGGGCGGCCGAAAATGCCAGGAACAGTTTGCGCCGGGCCATGAAGGCCAGGTTCGGAGTCACGGTGATACGTTTGATCAAGGCCATGGCGCGTCCCTCAGATCGGCAATTCCTGAGGCCGCCGGCGGCGCAGCCACAGGATGACCAGCCCGCGGGTCAGCATGATCGCGGTGAACATGGAGGTCACGAGCCCGATCGCCAGGGTCACGGCGAATCCCTTCACCGGACCGGAGCCGAAAGCGAACAGCAGGATCGCCGCGAAGAGGGTCGTCAGATTGGAGTCCAGAATGGTGGTCATCGCCCGCCGGTAGCCGGCGTCGATGGCGGTGACGGGTCCCCGGCCATTGCGGGTTTCCTCGCGCACGCGCTCGAAGATCAGCACATTCGCGTCGACCGCCATGCCGATGGTCAGCACGATCCCGGCGATGCCCGGCAGGGTGAGCGTCGCCTGCATCGCCGAGAGCGCGCCGAGAATGAGAACCAGGTTGGTGATCAGCGCCACGTTGGCCATCACCCCGAACAGGCCGTAGGTGGCGGTCATGAAGACGATCACGAAGACCATGCCCAGGAGGCAGGCGATCTGGCCGGCGCGAACCGAATCCGCCCCAAGGCCCGGCCCGACGGTCCGCTCCTCCAAAATGGTGAGTTTGGCGGGCAAGGCGCCGGCGCGCAGCAAGAGGGAGAGGTCCTGGGTTTCCTGCACCGCGAAGCCGCCGGTGATGATGCCGTTGCCGTCGAGGATCGCCGAGCGGATGCGCGGCGCGCTGATCACCCGTTCGTCGAGCACGATGGCGAAGATCCGCCCGACGTTCTCCTGGGTCGCCTTGGCGAACCGCTTGGCGCCCACGGGATCGAAACGAAAGGCGACCACCGGCAGATTGTCCTGAAACGACGGCTGAGCGTCGATCAGGGTTTCGCCGCTCACCATGACCCGCTTCTTGATCGCGTATTTGAGTGGCTCGCCGTTCGCGTCGAGCTCGTCGGATGGCAGGATCATGGTGCCCGCCGGGGTCGGATTGACGCCGGGCCTTTGGACCGTCTCGTCGAGAAAATGGAAGGTGAGCTTGGCGGTTTGGCCGAGCAACGACTTGATCCGCTCCGGGTCGCGCAGACCGGGCAGTTGGATCAGGATGCGGCGGTCCCCCTGGCGCTGGATGCTGGGCTCCCGGGTGCCGGTTTCATCGATGCGCCGGCGCACCACCTCGATCGACTGCTCGATCACGCTGATGCGGCGCTGGGCCAGGGACTGGTCGGTGAAGCGGACCTCGAATTCGCCGTCGTCGCCCGCCGAGATCAGCAGATCGTTGCTGAACTCGCGGATTAGTTGTCGCACTTCGTCCACGCGCGTCGCGTCGCGCAGCGAGAAGACCACCGACTCGTCGGAAACGCCGAGGCCGGTATAGCCGATCTTGGCCCGGCGCAGCCCGGCCCTGGTGCTGTCGACCAGGTTCTCCATTTGCTCGCGGATGACGCTTTCGATATCGGCCTCGAGCAGCAGGTAGGACCCGCCCTGGAGGTCGAGGCCGAGGTTGATCTGATCCGAAGGCAGCCAGCCGGGCAGCCCGTCCGCCGTCTCGCGCTTGAGCAGATTGGGCGACGCAAAGACCAGGCCGGTCAGGAGAACGACCAGAATCAGAATGACTTGCCAACGGGGAATCTGAACCATTGCCAGCCGGACTTAGGGGTACACAGGAGGTCCGTCAAGTGGTCTCGTGACCGCGCTCAATCCTTCTTTCCGACCCCGAGGAGCTTGGACACCATGCCGCCGACTCCGCCGGTCTCCTTTATGGTTCCGGACTTTGCGTCGTCATTGGCCGCCTTGCCGCCGGCCGCTTTGGCCTTGGCGGGCTCGGGCTTGGACAAGACCTCCGAAATGGTGCCCTTGACCACGCGGATCCGCACGCCCTCGGCGATTTCGACCTGCAGCTCGGCGTCGCTCACCACCTTGGTCACGGTGCCGTAGATGCCGCCTTGGGTCACCACCTTGTCGCCGCGCTTCAGGTTCTCGACCATGCCTTTGTGCAGCTTCATCTTCTTCTGCTGGGGCCGGATCAGCAGGAAGTAGAAGACCATGAACAGCAAGACCATCATGATCAGGAAGCTGAAGTCGGTCCCGCCGCCGCCGGCGGCGGCTTGGGCATATGCCGGTGAGATGAGCATCGTGTCGTCCTCGACCAAAGAGCGGATCAGGCGCGGACTATAGCCACCCGCGCCCGAATTGCAACGAAAGCTCCAAGCTATCGGCGACCGTCGCTCAAACGCGAAGGAGCGGTCGATTGACGGGTCCCGGCCCGGCTCTTAGGCTCGGTGCGTATCGAGGCTTTATCAGGGCGGCCAAAAGCTGGTGACCAAGGACAAGGCGACGGACCAGGATCTGACCAAACTGCTCGGGCGCATCGCGGCCGCGCTCGATCGCTTGGCGCCCGCCAAGGACGCGCCGGCCTCGCTCGACCGCGCCGAAGCCTTCGTCTGGCGGGCCGAGGATCAGCTCTTGGACCCGGTCGACAAGGTCAACCGCCTGGACCTGGACCTGCTCAAGGGTATCGAGCCCCAGGCCAGGATCCTGCTCGACAACACGCGGCGCTTCGCCGACGGCCTGCCGGCCAACAACGCCCTCCTGTGGGGCGCCCGGGGCATGGGCAAGTCGTCCTTGGTGAAAGCCATCCACGGCGAGGTCAACCGAGATCGCGCTGCGCAGGGCGAGGCGCTGCTGGTGCTGGCGGAAATCCATCGCGAAGACACCCCTACCCTGCCGCGGCTGCTGCAGCGCCTGCGCGACGAGACGCGCCGCTGCATCCTATTCTGCGACGACCTCAGCTTCGACGGCGACGACACCAGCTACAAGTCCCTGAAAGCGGTGCTGGAAGGCGGCGTCGAGGGCCGCCCCGAGAACGTCATCTTCTACGCCACCTCGAACCGGCGGCACCTGATGCCGCGCGACATGATCGAAAACGAGCGCTCGACGGCGATTCACACCGCAGAGGTGGTGGACGAGAAGGTCAGCCTGTCGGACCGCTTCGGCCTCTGGCTCGGCTTCCACAACTGCGACCAGGACACCTATTTCGCCATGGTCGAGGGCTATGCGGCCCGCTACGGCCTGAGCTTGGCGCCCGACCGGTTACGGGCCGAGGCCAAGGCGTGGGCGATCACCCGCGGCGCCCGCACCGGCCGGGTCGCCTGGCAGTTCATCCAGGACCTGGCCGGCCGCCAGGGCGTCAAACTGGACTGAAGGGCGGCGACGCGATCCGGCGACCGCTCTGTCTCGCCTGATCACATGGTTTGGGCGGATTGCCGCGGGCCGAGCTGCTTCGCGGGATCGACGGCGCGGATGCCGCGGCGAATCTCG
>JAUVQB010000162.1 GCA_030598385.1 Alphaproteobacteria bacterium
AACCAGGGCGCGCCGCCACGGGTAACCAGGAGCGGGCACATGTTGGAGAGCGGGCGCTTGCCGGCGGCGATCGAGTTGGGGCGGCCGGGGGTCGGGTCGAACCACATGACCCCGTTGTTGAGGAGAACGCCGGTCGAAGGCGATAGCACCTTGCTGCCGAACAGCGACAGCAGGGTGTTGGTGAGCGCCACAAGGTTGCCCTCGCGGTCCGCCACCGAGACCTGAGTGGTGCTGGCCTGGCCAGCCCCCTGGCCAGCCGGGTCGCCGTCGTGGCCGAGCCGGGCCAGGCGGTCCTGAGTGGCGGCCCAGAGCGCCTGGGCCAGGGCCGCGAAGCCCTCCGGCCCGGGCGCACCCGCCGGCAGCGCGGGCAACTGCGCCAGCGCGGCGGCGAAGGTCGGCCCGGCGTTGAGGCCCTCGAGCAGATGAATCTCCGCCCCGCCCCGGCGGAGCGTCCGCGGCGCGGCGGCCGTGGCGCGGTAGTCGGCCAGATCCCCCGCCGACAGCCAGCCGCCTGCCGCGGCCACATCCTTGGCCAGTCCGTGGGCGATCTCGCCCTGGTAGAAATCTTCGGGGCCGACGGTCGCGAGGCGCTCCAATGTTCCGGCCAGGGCGCCCAGGTCGAGGGCCAGGCTGCCGTCGGCCGGCCCAACGGGAGGCAAGCCGTCCGGCAGATAGATACTGGCCGCCGCCGCATAGGATCGCAGCGCCGCGGCTTCGCCGGCGATTTTCAGGGTCGACCACCAATCGACCCGATGGCCGTCTCTGGCAAGCTCGACCGCCGGCTGCAGCAACTCGCGCCAGGGCAGGCGGCCGAAGCGCTGGTGGGCCAGGGCGAGGCCGGCCACCGTGCCCGGAAGGCCGATGGAGAGCGGTCCGTGTACGTTGCGGTCGCCGGTCACGCGCGGCCAGCCGAACAGGTCGGAATCGTAATTTGCTCCGGACTCCAAGGCGAAAGCCCCGGCATCGAGGGCGCGTGGCGCGGCGGTGCCGAAATCGACCGCCGCGACATCCGCGGTCTGGCTCTGGTAGCTCAGCAGGTAACCGCAGCCGCCGAGGCCACTCATCCAAGGCTCGACCACGCCGAGAGCGAAGGCCGTGGCGACGGCGGCATCGACGGCATTACCGCCCTCTCGAAGGATTTCGGCGCCGACACTGGCCGCGCGGGCGTTCTGGGCCGCCACTACGCCGCCGGCCGAGCGCACCACGGGTTTGTCGATCAGCCACTGTTCGATCGCTTGGTGAGGCATTCCGGGCGTTCTCTCGGTCGCTAGTCGGCCCCGAGCCGCGCCAGGCCTTGCCGGGCCTCTTCAGAACCCTGATTGGCGGCCAAGCGGTACCACTGCTCGGCCTTCTGGTAATCTTGGGCGACTCCCTCGCCGCGCTCATAGGAAGCGCCTAGATTTACCTGGGCGTTGGCCAAGCCGCTGCGCGCTGCTTTCTCGAACCACGCCGCCGCGGCCTCGGGGTCGCGCGGGACCCCCATTCCCCGGTGATACATGATGCCCAGGTTGTTCTGGGCGACGGGATGCTCCCGCGACGCCGCCTCTCGGAACCAGCGCAGGGCCTCATTGAGGTCTCGCTCCACGCCAAGGCCGTCACGGTAGAGAAAAGCCAGGTTGACCTGGGCGACCGCATAGCCGCGCTCGGCGACCGGGCGCAGCCATCGATGGGCCTCGGCAATGTCCTGCGACACGCCGATACCCTGCCGGTACATCATGGCGAGCGCGTATTGCGCCAGCATGTGATCCTGTTCGGCTGCCTGCCGGTAGAGCGCGGCGGCGGCGGCGTAATCCTGATCGAGACCTTCGCCGTTCTCGTAGAAGACGCCCAGGTCATGCTGCGCCTCGGCATGGCCGCCATCCGCTGCGAGGCGATACCACTGGGCGGCCGTCGCGAGGTCCCGCATGACCCCTTCGCCGTTCTCGAACAGCACCCCCAGCCTGTATTGGGCTTCCAAGCTGCCGGCCTCCGCCTCGCTCTGCCAGATCTGCCGGGCCGTCTTGTAGTCCATGGCGCGATAGGCATCGTCGGCCTGCTCCAGCTCGGACTTTTCGCCGGGCTGTTCGTCCGACTGTGCTCCGGACTGTGCCCCGGGCTGTGCCCCGGACTGTTTCTCGGCCTCTTTGCCCGACTGAGCGCAGGCCGCGCCGGCCAGGAGTAGGGCGGCCAATGTCATGGTGCAAAGAGGAGATTTCATACGACCTGCTGACATCTGGGTTGGCGCGAAAAAGGATATGGATCAATTGGGCCGGGCGGAGGTTCAAGGTCCTATCTGATAAAGCAAATCTCGATTCGGGCAAAGGGCGAACGACGCTCATTCACGCCATTTTGCGCCGCCAATCCGCCGCCAATCCGCCGCCAATCCGCTGGTCATCCGGTGCTGGGCCGACGCTTGGGCCATAGCGCGTTGGCCCCGCCGGCAAAGAGCGAGCCCAGCACGATGCCAATGGCGTTCGCGAGGACATCATAGAGACTCGCGATGCGGCCGGGCAGGGCCGACTGGGCGAGTTCGAGGGCCGCCCCCAGAAGCAAGAGGCCCAGGGCAACGAGAATCAGCGACCGCAAGCCCCGGTGGCCTATGCCGCCCGCCACGGCCAGGGCGGCATAGGCAAGGGCATGACCCGCCTTGTCCCCTAGGCTTGGGGCGGGCATGGCGTCCTGCGGGATCAGGGAGAGCGCGACGACGAGCAGGAGGCCAACGTAAAAGGCCATCCGCGACAGCCTTGTGATCATGCGGACGGCCCGTTCCTGATCCGGTCGATCGATGGAGCCACGACGCTACCAACCCGCTTTGGCTTGGGCGCGCACGAAACCCTTGGCTCGGCGTGAGAATGCAGTGGCCTCCCCCAAGGTGGCGATGCCCTGATCCGCCAGGCGCGGCAGAAGGCTGGCGAAGACCTCGGCGGTCACCAGGCTGTCGCCGAGGGCCGTGTGGCGGCCGTGGATGCTGACGCCAAGCTCGCCGGCCACGGCGTCGAGGGACGCGCCGCTCAACCCGGGCAGGAGAGAGACCGCCAGCAGCAGCGTATCGAGGCAAGCGGGCTCGACCCAGGCACAGCCGTTTCGTTTGCACTCCTCGCGCAACATCGCCAGGTCGAAGGCGATCTGATGGCCGACCACGACGGTCCCGGCCATAACCTCCTCGAGCGCCGCGTAAACCTCCGCGAAAGGCGCCGCATCGGCCACCATGGAGTCGGTGATGCCATGTATTGCGGTGGATCGCAGCGGGATCGTCGTGCCGGGATTGACGAGACGGTCCGAACTCGTGGCGCGGTACATGCGCCCGCCGACGAGGCGCAGGGCGCCGATCGAGATGACCCGGTCGCGGGTCACGTCGAGGCCGGTGGTCTCGGTATCCAGCACGAGAATCGGCAGGCGCTCCAGAGGCGTGTTCTCATCGAAGGGCTCGGGCGGCGGCGGCACGTCGTGCAGGCCGAGATCGGCCTCCAGCTCGGCGCGGAATTCGACCTCCTCGGCGGGTATGGTGATCACGGCCCCGCCGTGCGCCGCGAGGCTGGCCACCTTGGCAGTCAATTGATGCTCCTCCAGGGTGCCGATCATGGCGTCGACCGGGCCGCCGGCCTGACGCGCCTGAGCCACGGCGGAGAGCACGGTGGTCCGGCTGAGGGCGGCGTAGACCGAGCTGCCCACGGCGACCCGTTCCGCGCCGAGAAGCGCCTTGGCCGCATGGTTGACCAGGCTGACCTGCCCGTCGTCCGTGATCACCAGCATGGCGTCGGGGATCGAGGCCAGCACGGCCTGCAACCGCTCGTCCGGCGCGGCGCGTTCTTGGGCATTGCGGGCGTCGAGCGCGGCAAGCGCCGCGTGGAGGCCCTGGATCTCGGGAGCCACCTCGTCTCGAAGCTGGGGCAGGCGGGAAGAGGTGTTACCGGCCAGACTCACCACGGCGCCCTTCAGACGCTCCAGGGCGATGAAATGGTCCCGCCACAAGGACCAAGCCTGCCATAGAAATATCAAGCCGAAGAATGCGAGCCCGACCGGCAGGACGGCGGCCCAGCCGGGGCCGCCGCCGATGGCGATCGCGAGGACCAGGCCAGCGACGGCCAGCGCGATCATCGCGAGGGCCGCACCCGCCATAAGCACGATCATCTGTCTTTGTTGCCCAGCCGAACGCACCCGGTCTCTCCCCGCTGCCAAGCCGGTTATACCAAGGAGCGCTGATAATGGCCCATAGAGACGGCTTCCCAAGGTTTTCGGCTAGGAGCGCGTGGCGTGGCGATGCGGGACATCGCAAGGCGCGCGCGACGCCGTCCGAAAGCCTTGGGAAGCCGCCGTTCCGGTCGCCTGGGCGAACCGCCGGAGGGCGTCGGAAAGCCTTGCCGATGTCCCACATCGCCCGCGGCTTCCCTCCTACCCGGCGGATCGCCCACGCGATCTCTATGGGTCATTATCAGCGCTCCTTGGTATTACGGGGGATGTCGGCACCCACCAGGAGACATGGCGATGAAGATCAACGCTGATTTGACCATGCCCGCGGCGGTCCGGAGCGACGAGCTGCCGTGGGTACCCTCGCCGTTGCCCGGCGTCGAGCGCCGGATGCTCGAGCGGGACGGCGACGAGGTGGCCCGGGTCACCTCCCTCGTGCGCTATGCGCCCGGAAGCCG
>JAUVQB010000282.1 GCA_030598385.1 Alphaproteobacteria bacterium
ATCAGTCCGGTTCCGCCGCCGGTCGGATAGAAGATCGCGTCCGGCACCTGCCAGCCGAGCTGCTCGGTCAGCTCCAAGCCCATGGTCTTCTTGCCCTCGAGCCGGTAAGGCTCTTTCAGGGTCGCGCAATCGAACCAGCCGGCCGCGGCCTTGCCGGCGGCGACCAGCTTGCCGCAGTCGTTGATCAGGCCGTTCACGCGATAGACCGCGGCACCTTGGATCGCCATCTCCGAGATGGCCACCTCCGGGGCATCGTCCGGGCAGAATATCGTGCTGCGCAGGCCGGCGCGTTTCGCATAAGCCGCCATCGCTGCGCCGGCGTTGCCGGCGGTCGGCATGGCCAGATGCTTCAGGCCCAGCTCCTTGGCCATGGCGACGGCGAGCGCCAGGCCGCGGGCCTTGAAGGATCCGGTCGGCAGGCGGCCTTCGTCCTTCACCAGCAGTTCACCGCCGTCGGCTTCCAGCCGGTTCAGGCGGAGCAACGGTGTCGTTACCTCGCCCAGGTCGAGGACGTTCCCGGCGCGGCGCAACGGCAGGAACTCGCGGTAGCGCCAGAAGCCGCCGCTGCGGCGCGCGAGCGCCTCCTTGTCGACGGCGCGGCCCAGCGCCGCCAGGTCGTAGCGCACCAGGAGAGGCTTGCCGGCTTGCGAGAGGCCGTGCACCCGGTCGGGCTCGTAACGGCTGCCATCGGCCGAGCATTCCAGGTGGGTGACGAAGGTCGGCGGCTCCCCGGGCATGGCTGCCGCGGCCTCAGGAGATCGAGCCGATGCCGTAGGCGCCGCGCAGCGGCTCGTCGTCGGCGAAGCGGCCGAGCCGGTAGCCCTCGAGCGGC
Organism: Alphaproteobacteria bacterium; assembly: GCA_030598385.1. GTDB lineage: Bacteria > Pseudomonadota > Alphaproteobacteria > Kiloniellales > JAKSDN01 > CALJXB01. The sequence goes on from JAUVQB010000282.1 coordinate 833, forward strand.
ACCACCGTCGCCTCGCCGAGCATGGACTGGGCGAGCGCCTTGCCGACGGCGGGCGCCAGCTTGAAGCCGTGGCCGGAAAAGCCGTAGGCGATGCTGAGGCCCGACACGGCCTCCACGGGCCCGAGCACCGGGTTCCAGTCCGGCGTGATGTCGTAGGGCCCGATCCAGGAGGCGGTCAGTTCGGCGTCCTCGAAGCCCTCGACGCGCCGGGTGAGCTGGCCGCCCTGGAGGAGGACCAGGTCTTGGGGCGTGTTCTCGTCCATCGCGTCGGGCGAGGCCACCGGGTCGCCGTGATCGCCGGTGCCGACCAGCACCACGCCGCCACTGGCCGGGCGGAAGTACATCTTGTTGGCGGTGGTCAGATCCTTGACGATCGGCGTGGTCTTTTCGTAAGGCGCGGCCCCGCGGAAGGTCAGCACCACATGGCGCGAGACCTCGAGGGGCAGATCGGGAATCAGGCCCTCAGCCAATCCGCGGGTCCAGGGCCCCACGGCCAGCAGCACCTGGCCCGCCTCGATGTCGCCCTGGGCGGTGCGCAGGCCGGTGACCCGGCCGCCCGCCGTCAGAACCTGCTGCGCTTCGCAATCGGTGCGCAGCTCGATCCCCAGGTTGCGGGCGGCCTTGATGAAGCCGGAGGTGGTGAGATAGGGGTCGGCATAGCCGGACTTCGGCTCGTAGCCGATCAGTGCCACGTCGTCGAGCCGGAGGCCGGGGTGGAGCCTCTTGGCCTCCGTCTTGTCGATCTCGTAGGTCTCGGCGCCGACGCCGGCCTGCATGTCGAGATTGGCCTTGAGGCGCCCGGCCAGCTCGCCCTCGCCAGCCACGATCAAATAGCCGGAATTGACGAAACCGGAGTCGACCTCGCCGTCGCCAAGATAGTCCTGGAAGTTCCGGAACATCTCCAGGCTGGCGAGGGTGAAGAGGGTGTTGGTGGCGATCGAATAGTGGCTGCGCACGATGGCGCAGGACTTGGCGGTCCCGCCGCCGCAGACCGGCCCCCGGTCGACGACGCAGACCTTTACGCCGCCCAGTTTCGCCAGGTGGAAGGCCGCCGAGGCGCCGACCACGCCGGCGCCGACCACGACCACGTCAAAGGAATTCGACACTTTTCTCGGATCTCCCATGCGGGTGACGGGAAGGCCCTCGGCCTCCACGGCCGCGCCACGCCAGGCGTTTTACGCTCCCGGCAGTTCTAGCCGTGCGGCCGGGCTACGGCGAGTCCATTAGCAAAACTGCTCAATTCGATAAGCACAATGGGAAACCGGAACCCCAAGGGCTCCGCCGCTTGGCGCGTCGAGCGTACCTACGCGTACGCGCGTACAGCAGAGTCGCGCCCTGACGCCGAAGCAGCCCGCTAAAGGGTGCCGCGGCTCACCGCGCCTTGCGTCGGCGGCGCTGCTTGACGTCGACCCACTTCCGGTAGGCTGCCACGGGGGGCGGTTCGGGCGCCGGCGCGGCGCCGTCTTCGGGCAGCGGCCTTTGGTCGGCCGCCCGCAGGCCGGTGCGGGACCCGCGGGCCGGCATCGCGAGCGGCCCCAGGCCATGCAAGTAGTGGGATTCGAAGCTCTCGGGCCGATAGACCGAGAAATCGACCTGCCGGTCGCGGAACGACTTCAAAGGCTGGCCCAGGCCGCGAAGGCCGACCTCGCGCTGACGGCGAACTTGGTCCAGGTCGATCTCGATGGGGATCATGGCGGCCTCAGCCCCGGCCTGGTGGAGGACCGTTCCCGCCGGGTCGACGACGCAGGAGCGGCCGTTGCCGCCGGCGTCCAGGCCGTTGATATCGAAGACATAGCACTGGAACATGGCGGCCGTGGCGCGGGAGATGGTGAGCTCCACGTCGCGGTCGATGGTGCCGGTGAGCACCGGATGGAGCAACACCTCGACCCCCATGGAGGTCAAGGTCCGGGTGGTCTCCGGGAACCAGGAGTCGTAGCAGATCGAAAGGCCGAATCGGCCCACTTCGGGGACGTCGAAGACCATGAAGTCCTGGCCCGGGCTGATGCCGTGCTCATAAGGGTAGAAGGGAAACATCTTGCGGTACCGCCCGACCACCTCGCCCGCCGGGTTGATCACGCTGGCGGTGTTGAAGATCTCCTCTCCCACCTGCTCGAACATCGAGCCGGGAATCAGCCAGATGCCGTGCCGCGCCGCCGCCTCCTGGAACGACTCCTCGGTGGCGTTGGGCAGGCTTTGGGCGTTCTTTGGCAGCGGGCCGTAAGGCGCCAGCTCGCTGAACAGAACCATTTGGACCCAGGGATAGATGCCCATCAATACATCGATCTGATGGCGCATGGCAGTGACGTTTTCCGACAGGCCGGAGACGTGC
>JAUVQB010000504.1 GCA_030598385.1 Alphaproteobacteria bacterium
ACTCGCCGGAGGTCCAGGCCATCGTCGGACTGATCGGCGGCAATCCCGAGGACGTGCCGGGCGTGCTCGATCTCTACGATTTTCCGAGCCTGGAGGAACAGGCCTCGGAGCGCTGGCTCGGCGGCGGAGCGGCGGGCGGCGGCGCCAGGGCCCTCGCGTTCACTTCCGAGTTCTTGAAGGGCGAGAGGAAGATCCCGACGGTGCTCGAAGACTACAGCCGGGCCGTGAACCCGGCCTGGGTCGAGATGGTCCTGAGCGGCGGGTGCTGAGAGCTTGAGCCGGCCGGCCGCGCTGGGCACAGTAGCGCCATCTCAAACGCACCCGTCAATGTCATGGCCAGCCAGACTCCGCCCCAGGTCGACCAGCAGATCGCCGAGTTTCTCCTGCAAGCCAAACGCCAGCTCCAGCGGGGCGATATGGAGGGGGCCTCTGCGAGCCTGACGTCCGCTCTCGAGCACGACCCGGCGCATCCCTACGCCCTGCATTACCTGGGCTTGCTGCACCACCAGCAGGGCCGGCACGACGAGGCCCTCCGGCTTCTCCGCGAGTCCTATCAGGGCGTCCGCCATGATCCGGTCGCCGGATTCAATTTCGCTACGATCTTGCTCCAGCAAGCGCATTACGGCGAAGCGGTCGAACCTCTAGAACATGCCTTGTCGCTCCGGCCGGGCTACGACGACGCGAAGCTTCAACTCGGCGTGGTTGCCTTCAAGCTCGGCGATCTGAACCAGGCGGCGGCCGCTTTTCGGTCCGTAATCGATAGGCATCCGGACCACGTCTTCGCCCTGACCAATCTGGCGGCCACGCTGTTGCAGCAGGATTCCGAACAGGCTATCCCGGTCGCCAGGCGCGCCGCCCAGGCCGCGGGCGCCAAGCAGAAGGCCCGGCCGCTCAGAATCCTGGCAAAGGCGCTGGCCCTCAACGGAGAGGAGGGGGCGGCCGTCGATATCTATGACGGCCTCTTGGCGGAAGATCCTGAGGACGTGCGCGCCCTCTACGGACGGGCGTTCACCTTGCCTCAGGTCTACACGGCGGGAAGCGAGATCGCGCGCTGGCGGGCCCAGTACAGGCGAAATCTGGAGGCCCTGCGCGAGACCCTGCGTTTGGGCGACCCCGAAGAGATCGAGGCGACCGCCGACGCCCTCTTCACGGTGCAGAACTTCTCGCTGCCGCAACAGGGGCTGGACGACCGTAAAGAGCAAGCCATTTACGGCGAACTGCTTCATCGCGTGGCGTCAGCGCGCTATCCGGAGTTTGCCCGGCCCCTATCGCCGCGCCCGCGCTCTGGGCGGCCTAGAATCGGGTTTGTAACGGCGTTCTTTCGCCATCACTCCATGACGAAGACCCACGGCGCCTGGGCGACGCACTTGGACCCCCATAAGCTCGAGGTCTTCGCGGTCCATAGCGGCCCCGAGCGGGATGCCATGAGCGACGAGATTGAGGGCGCGTGCGAGCATTTCCTTCATCACCCGGCCGTCGGTGCCTCCTTGCTGAAAACATTGCGAGACCTCGATCTCGACGTTCTCATCTATCCCGACCTGGGCATGGAGCCGACCAT
>JAUVQB010000376.1 GCA_030598385.1 Alphaproteobacteria bacterium
GACCAACCGATCGATGACGTGGGCTTTCTCGACACTGGCTTTTGATGTTCCAGGCATGGATGCAGTGAGCTCCTTCTCGCCCGTCATCTTTAACGCATTTGGTGCGGGAGTTGCAATCAGTTAGGGCGCTATTTTATAAAAATACAACTAAAACGTTATTTTTCCGGTGTAGGCCACTCTTACGCCGGCTTACCGATCGGTCCCGGTCCGATGCTTGCTGCGGTCTCAGGCCGAGCCGCCGACGGGCAAAGCGCTTTCGGCGCAATCTCAGAGGTGGTAGGCAATCCCCCGTGGCTTTGCGGCTGAACGAGTATGCCAGGCGGGGAGCGGCGTTGCAGCAGTTTGGCGGGCCACGGGACAGGCGATGAGCGACAGGTCCAAAAGCGGCGATGCGGCGGGCGGAAGCGAGCGCGAAGCCTTCGTGTTGCTCGACGACAGCTTGGGGCGATACGGCCGCTGTTGGCTCTTCGAAAGGCCGGTGGACGTGGTGCGTTGCGAGCGCCCGGCCGACGTCGAGGCTGCTTTGGCCCGGCTCGCGGCGGCCGGCGCCGAGGGCCTCTATGGCGCCGGATTTCTGTCTTACGAGCTGGGGTATCTGATGGAGCCCAAGCTGGCGCCGTTGCTTCCTCAAAACCGTTCGCAGCCGCTGCTCTGGTTCGGATTGTTCGAGACCCCGCAGGAACTCGATCCCGCCGCCGTCGGACGCTGGCTCGAGGCGAGAACGTCGCGCGGCTACCAGCTCGCGGACCTTCGCTGGTCGCTCGGCCGGGAGGACTATCTAACGGCCGCCCGCCGCGTGAAGGAATACATCGCCGCTGGCGACGTCTATCAGATCAATCTCACCCTGAAATGCCTGTTTGGCTTCACGGGCAACCCCCTGGCGTTATACCGGGACCTGCGGCGGCGCCAGCGTGTTGCCCATGGGGCGCTGGTCGTCGCGCCGGATTTTCAGGTTCTTTCGCTTTCGCCGGAATTGTTTCTCAGGGTCGAGGAGGGGAGGGCCGAGGCGCGGCCCATGAAGGGGACCGCGGCCCGCGGCGCCAGCCCGCAGGAGGATGCGGCGCTGGGTGAATGGCTGTGCAGCGACGTGAAGTCCCGGGCCGAAAACCTCATGATCGTCGACCTGCTGCGCAACGATCTCGGCCGGGTCGCCGAGATCGGATCGGTCGAGGTCACCGATCTCTTCACTGTCGAAAGCTATCCCACCTTGCACCAGATGACCTCCGGTATCATCGCCAGGCTGCGCGCCGACGTGGGCCTGCCGGAGATCGCCCGCGGTCTGTTTCCCTGCGGCTCGATCACCGGTGCGCCCAAGCTGCGCGCCATGGAGATCATTCGCGAACTCGAGCGGGCCGAACGGGGTGTCTACACGGGCGCCATCGGCATGCTGGCGCCGGACGGCGATGCGCTTTTCAACGTAGCGATCCGCACGGTCTTTCTCGACGGCCGGGGCGGCGGCCAGCTTGGGGTAGGCAGCGGCATCGTCCAAGACTCCGATCCGCTGGTCGAATGGGAGGAATGCCTCCTCAAGGCACGCTTCCTTACCGACGACCGCGTTGCCTTCCAGCTCATCGAGACCCTGCGGTGGGAAAACGAGCGCGGTTACTACTTGCTGGACCGTCACCTGGACCGGCTCTCACGCTCGGCCGCCTATTTCGGCTATCCCTGCGATGCCAAGGCCGTCCGCGAACGGCTGTCGCACGAGGCCGCGCGATTTGCCGCCGCCGCGGCCATGCGGGTGCGCTTGCTGCTGGACGAGGACGGCGCGATCACCCTCGACTCCCGGCCGATGGAAATCCCTGGGGCGGACCACGTCTTGACCTTCCTGATCTCGGGCGAGCGCGTTCGGAGCGGCGATCCCTTCACCTATCACAAGACGACACGCCGGGATCTTTACGACCGCGAATTCGAGCGCCATCAAAAAGCTGCCGGTTGCGGTGAGGTGGTGTTCTTGAACGAGCGCGGCGAAGTGACCGAGGGCAGCCGGACCAATCTCTTCATCGAGCGCGACGGCGCCTTGCTCACGCCGCCGGTTCGCTGCGGCCTGCTGGCGGGGACCTTGCGGCGGGACATGATCGAGAATTCGAGCCTGACGGTGGAAGAGCGGGTGTTGACTCCGGCGGACCTGGATACCGCCGAGCGGATCTATCTCGGAAACTCCGTGCGCGGGCTGATGCAAGCGCGACGTTTGGTGCGATGAGTCTTCGCCGACCGGCTATGCATGGCGTCCGCTTCCCCTTTCTCGATCACCCCGGGCCGATCGCCTTCGCCCATCGCGGCGGCGGCAAGGAGCAGCCGGAAAATTCCATGGCCGCTTTCAGCAATGCCGTCAGCCTCGGTTACGGCCATATAGAAACCGATGTCCAGGCGACCCGCGACGGCGTAGCGGTGGTGTTCCACGATGCCTCCCTGGACGCTTTGACGGACCGCGGCGGCAAGATCTCAGACCTGACCTGGAACGAAGTGC
>JAUVQB010000416.1 GCA_030598385.1 Alphaproteobacteria bacterium
ACCGGCTGCCGGACTTTCCCGAGCCCGAACTGACCAGCGCAGGGACCCCGGACGCCAAGCACAGTCTCTTGGTGGCGCCGTTCAACGACCTGGAGAAGACGCAAGCCCTGATCGCCGAATATGCAGCCTCCCTGGCCGGCGTGATCGTCGAGCCGTTGCAGCGCTGCACGCCGCCCGTGGCGGGATTCCTCGAGGGCCTGCGCGCAGCCTGCTCCGAGCACGACGTGCTGCTGATCTATGACGAGGTGGTGACCGGGTTCCGCCTCGCCTACGGCGGCGCCCAGGAATACTACGGGGTCGTTCCCGATCTGGTGGCCTACGGCAAAGCGCTGGGCGGCGGTTATCCGATCGGCGCCTTCGGCGGCCGAGCCGAGGTCATGGAGATGGTCAACGAGCACCGCATCGGCCGGCCGGATTATGTCTGGATGGCCTCGACCCTGGGCGGAAACCCGGTTTCTTGCGCGGCGGCCGGAGCGGCCCTCGGCGTGTTCCGCGGCGCCGGCGTGTACCCGCGCCTCCACGCGCTCGGCGCCAGTTTCCGTGACGCGATCGCGGTCGTGCTCGCGGCTCGTGGCCTGACCGCACAGGTCATCGGCGACGGCCCCTTGGCGCAGATCGTGTTCAGCGCCGAGCCCATCCGCGATTACCGCGCGACACACCGCAGCGACCGGGCCCTCGGGCGACGCCTCATGCTGGCCCTGTTCGATCGGGGCATCTTTCTGAACCCCATGGGCACCAAGCTCTATCTGTCGCTCTCCCATGACGAGGCCGTATGCGGCGCCTTCTGCGACCGCCTGGACGACGCCCTTGGTGCCCTCGGCGCGGTCGCCGGATGAGAGCGGCGAGAATTCTGATAGGCTTGGCGGGCGATCCAGTCCGCTGTGAATAGACCAGGGGGGGACCTTCCATGACCGAAACCTTGACCGTGGCGCCGCGCCAAGGCTTCAAGAGCTTCCTCGATGTGCCGCTCGCCCTCGACCTGGATGGCCCAGAGATCCATGGCGCCCATGTGGCGATCCTCGGCATTCCCTACGGCGATCCCTATTCGATCGACGAGGTGACCAACGACCAGACCAATGCGCCCACCGCCGTGCGTCAGGCCTCCGCCGTGATCAGTACCGGCCCCAATCAGTGGGACTTCGACCTTGGCGGCACGGTCCTCGACGGCCGTCCCGTGAAGCTGGTCGACTGCGGCGACGTGCCGGGCGAGGCACGCGACCTCGACGGCCACTACCGCCGGGCCGAGGCGGCGGTGCGCAAGATCCTGGCGGCCGGCGCCCTGCCGATCACGATCGGCGGCGATCACGGGGTGCCGATCCCGGTACTCCGGGCCTTCGAGGGCCGCGGCCCCATTACCCTGGTGCACATCGACGCCCATCTCGATTGGCGGGACGAGGTGAACGGCGCGCGCGAGGGCTATTCGAGCCCGATCCGCCGCGCCTCGGAGATGGCGCACATCGGGGACATTTATCAGATCGGCCTGCGCTGCCAGGGCAGCGCCCGGGCCGAGGAAGTCGACGCCGCGCTCAGCTATGGCTCGAACCTCATAACCGCCTTCGAATTGCACGACATGGGCATGGAGGCGGTTCTCGAACGCATACCCGATGGCGGAGACTATTATCTCACCATCGATGCCGACGGCCTCGACCCAACCGTCATGCCGGCGGTGGCGGCGCCGGCGCCGGGCGGCGTCACCTATCACCAAGCCTGCAAGCTGATTCACGGCCTCGTCGCCAAGGGCCGGGTGGTCGGCATGGACATCGTCGAGATCACACCCAAGCGCGACGTGAACGCCATCACCAGCGTCACCGCCGGACGGCTGATCCTCAACCTGATCGGCACCGCCGTCCGGGCCGGCTATTTCGAAGATTGAGGGGAGCCTGCCGCCAAGAGGAGTCGCAGCTCTTAGCGCGACTGCGAAAGTCCCATGCCGCTGATTCGAGCCGGCGGCTCGGCGCCCTCCGGCAGGGTGATCGCGGCGTCCGGATCGTTCACCAAAATTGTTATCCTGTGGCGGTCGGCCGGCAGCGGCTTGTCCGTCACGAAGGCCCACTCGCCGGCCCAGTCGGCCTTGACCTTGCCGATCGGCTCGCCGTTGTGGAG
>JAUVQB010000469.1 GCA_030598385.1 Alphaproteobacteria bacterium
GGCATTGATCCTGCCGGAGGGAGACCCCATATCCCTCGACGGCCTGCGCGAGGCGCACGAGGGCTGGCTGCCCGCCTATATGGATGGTGAGTAAGGCCGAGGCGCGCAGCAGGCACAGGCAGTCGAGGCTGTTGTACGAGGAACTGAAACCATGCCGATGGAGCCGGCGGAGATCGAGACCTTGATCAAGGCGTCCATTCCCGACGCCCAGGTTACCATCGAAGACCTGCGCGGCGACGGCGATCACTACGCCGCCTATGTGATCTCGACCGCGTTCAAGGGCAAGAGCCGGGTGCAGCAGCACCAGATGGTCTATCAGGCGCTGCAGGGGCGCATGGGAACGGAATTGCACGCGCTGGCGCTGCAGACCTCGGCGCCGCCGGAGGCTTGACGGCGGCGGGCCGGGGGCGCGAGCGACGCGACAGGAACGAGAATTAACCGACGAAAGGTCTGGTCTATGGACAACCCAGTCTCCGAACAAATCCGCGGCGAGGTCGACGGCCACGAGGTCGTGCTCTTCATGAAGGGCACGCCGGTCTTCCCGCAATGCGGCTTCTCCGCCGCGGTGGTGCAGATCCTCTCGCACCTGGGCGTCAAGTTCAAAGGCATCGACGTGCTGCAGGACCCCGGCCTGCGCCAGGGCATCAAGGACTTCTCGAGCTGGCCGACGATCCCCCAGCTCTATGTGAAGGGCGAGTTCGTCGGCGGCTGCGACATCGTGCGCGAGATGGCCGAGACCGGCGAGCTGGAGCAACTGTTCGCCGAGAAGGGCGTCACCAGCCAGACCGTGGCCTAAGCCCGAACCAGTATCAAACACCGAAGGGCCGCCCGCATGGCGGCCCTTTCGCTTTTGCGGCGAGCCAACCGGTGATTTAACCTGCGCCAACCGCTGTGATCGAATGAGGGAGGAAGCAAACATGTCCGACGTCGAGGCCTACAAGCGAACCATGGGCCGCCTGATCGAGGAGGTCTGGAACAAACAGAACCTCGACGCGGTTCCGGAAGTCTTCACCGAGGATGCCATCATGCATCACGGCGGATCCGGCGACTGCGGCGGCCACGACATGGTTGGCACCCCGGCCTTCCGCGACGGCTACATGCGCCCGACCCAGGCGGCCTTCCCCGACATCCAGCACGCGGTAAAAGACCTGCTGTTCGACGGCGACAAGGTCACCATGCGCTTCCAGGGCGAGGGCACCCACGCCGGCGAGTACCTCGGCTTCGCGCCGACCCGCAGGGTCCTGCGCTACGAAGGCTTGGTCATCTTCCGTATGGAAGGCGCGTTGATCGCTGAGGTCTGGGTGATCTCCAACATGGCAAGAGTCCTGGCCGCGCTCCAGCACTAGGTCTCCCGCATTGCGGCCTGCACCAACCGCTCCAGGCCATTGAGGAAGCGCGAGCGGTCGGCTTTGGAGAAGGTCCGCCCGCCGCCGCCCGCGGCGAGGGGATTGGCCGCCCTTAGATCCGCCATCAAGTCCCGCTGGGCGAGCACCATCCCGATGTTGGCCTGGGTGAAGGCCTCCCCGTTATGGCGCAGCGCCATCGCGCCGGCCTTGAGGCATCTGGCGGCGAGGGGAACGTCCTGGGTGATGCAGATATCGCCGGGGCCGACCCGCCCGGCGATCCACTGGTCCGCCGCGTCCGGCCCTTCCGCCACGATGACCGTTTCGACCAGTGGAGAGCGGCTCGGCCGGATGCCGCCGTTCGAAACCACGAAGACGGCGAGCCCATGACGCTCGGCGACCCGTTCCGCCTCTCGGCGGACCGGGCAGGCATCGGCA
>JAUVQB010000197.1 GCA_030598385.1 Alphaproteobacteria bacterium
CGCGGCTGCGCGCCGGCGAGGCGCCCGAAAGCCTGGTCCGGGCCGCGGCGCTGGCGGTCACCCGCTCGACCGAGTTGCCGGCCGACCACCACGGCGGTCCGATCCACCCGGTCGCCGGACTGCATGCGGTGGTGAATCTCGCGCGGCGCTTGAACGGCGACCGGGCCCTGTTGCCCGCCATTCAAGCTGTCGCCCTGGCGAATCTGCATATCCACTCGCCGGAAATGGGGCCGGCCCTGATGGGCGAGCTGGATTCCTCCGGCGGAGAGGTCAGCGCTCAAAATCTCGCCGGGCAGCTCGCAGGCCATCGCGCCCTGGCGGCCGAGCGAACCACTCTGAGTCTGTTGAGACGGCACGAGAGGCGGGCGGCGCTCAATCCGATTCTGGCCGCGGCAACCCGGCGCAATTCGCTGGACGATCACTACTTCCTCTATCCGCTCTATACTCTGCGCGCGCTCGACGGGCTGGGGTGGGACCTGGCGGAGATCCTGTTGCGGCCTCCGGTCCGCTATCTCGCCAGCAACGCCTTGATGGAGGCGACCGCCGAGGGCTATGACTCTTACATCGCGGAGAACGTGACGCGCTATCTGGGCTTCGGCGAGCTGAAGCGGCTCATCGCCGACCACAAGCTGCTGAAGCGAGACCTGCGGGTCGAGACCGGCGAGGACGAGGCCGAGGCCATCGGCGTCCTCGGCCGCCGGATTGGCGAGTCGACGGATGTCGGTGCCGTCCCGGCCTATCTGGCCGAGGCGCTCGCGTCCGGACTGTCGCTCGTGGGGACAGGGGAGGCGCTCTCCTATGGCGCCGGGCTCATCTATCTTTGTGCCACCACCGGCAATCCCTTCGACGTGCACATTCACACCGGCCTCAATGCCCGTCGCTATCTCATCGGACTCGATGGTCTCGACCTGGAGACCAAGCTGTTGGCGCTGATCGGTTGGTCCGACGGCCCCGAAGTGCGCTTGGCCGCAGGCACCCGTGGCCACCCCTTGCCCGATGAACAAGCCACGACGCGGGAATCGCCGGGCCAAGCCGAGGGGCTGGCGGCGATCCGCGAGAGCATCGAGGCGCAGCCGGCCTTCGACCTGCGGACCATCACGGTGCCGGTCGAGACCCTGCGCGAGGCGCCGCAGGTGCGCGAGACCATGGCCTTGGCCGAGAGCTATGCCCGGGCGGGCCGTGACCCCGCGCCGTTCTTCGCCTTGATGGCCGAGCTGGTCAGCCGCGACGAGGCCTCGGAAATGCACGCCTACAAGATGCAGCAGGCGGCATTCGAGGAGTTCCATGCCACCCGCGAGCCTTACCGCTGGGTCCACATGGTGGCGGCGGCGCGACATTTGGCGACCGTTTATGCCATGCAGCCTCAGGAGGTCTATTCCCGAGCGGCGCGGCTCCTCGATTTCTGACCGGTCCGAGAGATGAGCCTACCTTGTAAGAGTCGTGCCCACATGGCGGGGCTCGCGCTCGCGCTGGTGGGATTGGGTTGGGCCAGCCCGGCGCCGGCCGCGGTCTGCCCGTCTCAGACCGGCAGCTACCGGGTCGATGTTCCGATCGAGTTGCCGCCCGTAGAAATCCACCACGATCATAGCCGGGCGCAGTTGGGCTTGCTGGCGTTTCATGGTCCGACCAGCCGCGTTCTCGGAGTAACCGCATCGAAGCTCAGAGCTGGCACCGCCACCCACTATGGCCATCGGACCTTGGAAGGAGAGGGCGTCTGCTTTTGGGTCGACCGTATTGAGGTCATGCTGCGCTACGAGGTGCTCGATATCTATATCGCCTCGGAATACACCAGCGGGTCCTGCCAATATCAGGCCATCCTTACCCACGAGAAAAGGCACGCCAAGGTGGCCCGCACCTACCTGGACGACTACGTGCAAACCATTCGCAGCGCCCTTGCGTCGCTTGCCATCCCCAAATCCCGCGACCCGCGCCTGGTCGAGAACGTGACCGGGGCGCAGCAGAAGACCCAGGCGACCATCGAAAGCCTCCTCAAGCCGATCATCGCCAGGCTTCGCAAGGACATGAAGGAGGCGCAGAACCGGGTGGATACTCCTACGGAATACCGCCGGGTGGAAAAGCAGTGCCCCAAGTGGTGAGGCCGGGCGCATCAGGTCCGGGCGATCTCGCCAAGCAGCCAGTTTCGGAACGCGGTGACTTTCGGTAGATCGGCCGTTCTCTTCGGCACCACGATGTAATAGGCGAAGTCGAGCGGACGGCAGACGCTGAGGTCGAAGGGGACCACCAGACGGCCGGCCGCCAGATCGTCTGCGATCAGGATTGAGCTGGCGAGCGCCAGGCCCTGGCCCTCGATTGCGGCCTGAAGCGCGAGGCTCGTCATGCTGAAGACCGGGCCGCGGGTGAAGTCGATGTCGTGAATGCCGGCGGCGAGCAGCCACATGCGCCAAGTCGGTGCGGTCACGTCCTCCAGGTCCCAATCGAGATGAATGAGCGTGTGGCGGCGCAAGTCGCCGGGCTGGGCCAGCGGCTCCGGGCCCTCGAGCAGCTTCGGGCTGCAGACCGGAAAAGTCTCCCCGCCTATGAGCCGCTCGGCCTCCAGGCCGGGGTAACTGCCGCCCCCATAGCGAATCGCCAGATCGACGTTGTCGCGCTGGAAATCGACCAGCTTTTCGGTGGCGTCGAGCCGCACGTCCAGGTCCGGGTGCGCGGCGCGGAAGCGGTCGAGCCGCGGCACCAGCCATTTGGCCGCGAAGGAGGGATCGAGGCTGACCGTGATGGCGCCGCTCTCTTCATGGGCGCGCAGCAGGTCGACGGCGTCGGCTAGCTTGTCGAAACCGTCCCGCAAGGGGGGCAGGGCGGCCTGGCCGGCCTGGGTCAGCCTGAGGGCTCGGGTCAGGCGCCGGAACAGCGGGACGCCCAACTGCTCCTCCAGCGCCTTGATCTGGTGACTGATCGCCGCCGGGGTGACATGCAGCTCCTCGGCGGCCTTGGTGAAGCTCAAGTGCCGCGCCGCGGCCTCGAAGGCGCGCAGCGAATTGAGCGGTGGCAGGTTGCGGGCCATTTCGGTCTATACCTGAGATATTCTAAAACGTCGCCTGATGAAAGGTCGTTTGTTGCCGGCCATATTTCAAGCCAAATATCCCTGCAAGGAAACATATTCTCGATCACTGGCGATTGAGAAATTCTTGCCAAAGGAGGTTATCATGCTGGTCGTTTTGGAAGCTGCTGGAATGCTCGTCAATCGTGTCCCCTCGGAGTGGCATCTGGCTCCCGGCGGGTCGCAGTTCCAGCTCAGCGATTTCCGTCCGGTTCGCCGCCCGTCGCGGCTGGCGACCGCCATCGGCCGCGGCGTCTCGCGCATCGCCGCCGCGATCAAGCAGGCCCGCGAACGCCGCGAACTGATCCGGGTGCTGTCGGCGAAGGACGATCGCTTGCTGGCGGATATCGGGATCACCCGCGAGCAAATCCGCGAGGTCGCAGGCGCCGCGGTGAAACAAGGGCCCCAACACCCGACCCGGTTGGCCTCACGGAAGGCGCGCGTACACCACGACGCCGTGGCCGTCGACGCCGTGGCCAACGACAACGAGACAAGGATCGCGGCCTAATCCCGTTCTAGTCTCTTGAGGTCTCCCGGCGGGCGTGACCGCAGTCTTCCTCGCCCCCCCAATCCAAAGGAAGACGCCTGCCATGCCGGCGGCCCCTGCTCCCAGGGCCGCCGGCCCTTTCCTTTGGGGCCCTCTCCTAGGCTAATCTTGCGCCCAAAAGAGATGTGGAGGCTTAGATATGTCGCAATCGCCTACGCTCGCGTCCTATCTGGTGTTTCAGGCGGAGAACAACGCCTGGAGTAATCTTAGGCTCTACGCCGCCTGCGCCGCCTTGCCGCCGGAGGCCTATTTCGCCAAGCGGGCCTGCTTCTTCGGTTCGATCCACAACACGCTTTATCACTTGCTGCTGGTCGATCACCGTTATATGGAGCGAATCGAAGGGCGCCTTGCGCCGGTCGTCTTGCCCGACGAGCTGCCCCACGGCGATTTGCCGGCCATGACCCAATCACGCCG
>JAUVQB010000433.1 GCA_030598385.1 Alphaproteobacteria bacterium
GCAGCGTGCAACACTCGCACGATCTCGATACGGCCGGATTTGACGCGATAAGGGATGACGTAGGGCAGCCCGCTTGCGATGAGTTCGCGGGTGCCGGCCACCCGTCCAGGCCGACCAAGACCCGGATGGTCCCGCAAGGCCTCAACCCGCTCTTCGATCCGATCAAGGGTCTGTAAAGCCGACGACGGCTGTTCGGCCAGCAGGAAATCACAGATCCGGTCCAGGTCCGCGCAGGCTTCAGGCGACCAGATGATCTTCAATCTTGATCCTTTTGGCCGCCTTGCCCGATCTTGGCCCGCAGCTTGGCCCGCAGCTCGGCCATGACCTGCTCGTGCGGCCGCCCCGCGCCGCGCTCGAGAGACTCGAGGCCCTCCTCGATCGCTTGAATCTGCCACGATTGCTCTTCGAGATAGGCCTCCAGCGCCTGCTTCACGACGTAGTTTCGCGACCTATCTAGAGCCTTTGCGAGATTATCCAGGCGCTCCACCGTAAGGCGGTCCGCACGGATTGTGATGGCTTCTGTGGCCATAGTGATTACTTTCGATATTAAATGTACTCAGGCGAGATCATACAGCCATTGGCGCGTCGTGAATAGTCCCCACCGCTCCACGCCGGACCCGCAACCGCCCTAGCGCCGCGCCCGGAAGAAGGCCCTCAGTAGGTCCCCGGCGCGGCGCTCCTGGACGCCGCCGATCACCTCGGGCCGGTGGTGGCAGGTCGGCTGGGCGAAAATCCGCGGCCCGTGCTCGACCCCGCCGCCCTTGGGGTCGTAGGCGCCGAATACGAGCCGCCGAAGCCGGGCGAAGGCGATTGCCTGGGCGCACATGGGACAGGGCTCCAGGCTGACGTAGAGGTCGGCCCGGGTCAGCCGCTTGGCGCCGAGCCTCTGCGCCGCCTCCCGGATCGCCAGCAGCTCGGCGTGGGCCGTCGGGTCCTTCTCGGCCTCGACCAGATTGTGGGCGCGGGCGAGCACCTCGCCGGTCTCGCCGTCCACCAGCACGGCGCCCACCGGCACCTCGCCCGAGGCCGCCGCCGCCTCGGCCTCGCGGAGCGCCAGGTCCATCGGTGAGAGGTCCCTTGTCGCCATGGGCCGAGGCTGACGGCGCGCCGGGCCCCGGTCAAGCGTCGGGAACCGGTCAAGCGCGGAGCGGGCGCCGGGTCATGGACTCTGGCACTGCCTGCGGGCTTCCCCGGCCCGCCCAAGGTTGCGCCGCCCCGGTTGCGCCAGATGTGCGGCCATGCCAAAAGTCGGCCCCATGACGCACATGTCCCGCCGCCCCGTTATTGGCCTCACGCTCGATCTCGAAACGCCCCGCGAGCCGCCGCCGCGCGGCGGGCCGGTGCAGCCGTTTTACGCGCTCCGGGAGAACTATTGCACGGCGGTCACCCACGCTGGAGGCCTGCCCCAGCTCTTGCCCCACGAGCCGGACCAGGCCGAGGCCTATGCCGACGGCCTCGACGGCCTGGTGGTGACCGGCGGCGATTTCGATGTGGACCCGGCGGTCTTCGGCGAGGGCACGCGCCACGCCAGCGTCACCACCAAGGAACGCCGCACCGCCTTCGAGCTGGCGCTGACCCGGGCGGCGCTCGCCCGCGATCTGCCGGTGCTCGGGATCTGCGGCGGCCAGCAGCTGCTCCATGTGGCCCTCGGCGGCCGCCTGATCCAGCACATCCCCGACGAGGTGCCGGGCGCGCTCGAACACGAGCAGCCCAACCCGCGCAACGAGCCGGGCCATGCTATTCGCATCGAACCCGGCACCCTGCTGCACCGCATCTGCGGCCGCGAGGCCATGCAGGTGAACAGCGCCCACCACCAAGCCGCCAAGGACCCGCCCGATAGCATCGACGGCATCGTCGTCAACGCCCGCGCGCCGGACGGGGTGGTCGAGGGCATCGAGGCGCCGGCCTATCGCTTCTGCCTGGGCGTTCAGTGGCATCCGGAATACGGGGTGGCCGACCGCGATGCCGCGATCTTCGAGGCCTTCGTCGCCGC
>JAUVQB010000270.1 GCA_030598385.1 Alphaproteobacteria bacterium
ACACGTCGATCCAATTGTCGTTCTCGACCGCGCGCCAGGCCGGGCGCAGCAGCTTGAGCCGCGGCACCCCGGCCTCCGCGCAGGCCTGGGCGGCGTTGGCCGCCATCCGGGCCGCGAAGGGATGGGTTGCGTCGATCAGCAAGCTGATGGAGTCCCGAGCGAGATAGGCAGCGAGCCCAGCGGCCCCGCCAAAACCGCCGACCCGGAGCGCGCCGGCGGCCGTGGCCGGCTCGCGGGTGCGCCCGGCGAGGGACGTGATGACAGCAAGGCGGGCATCTTCCGCCAGCCGTCCGGCCAGCGCCACGGCCTCGCCGGTGCCGCCGAGGATCAGCAGTTTTTGTGATTCAGACTGGGCTGCGGCCAAGGATCTCGCCCTTGCGGCCGAACAGGATCACCTCGACGGCGACCCGGCCCGCCAGTTGCCCCTCGGCGACCTGCCGCGCCCGCTCGGCGATGAGGTTCGCCAGGGGCAGGCCGGCCGCGGTCGCTAGCTCCAGCACCCGGGCGGCGGACTCCGCCTGGCGCACCTCGCCAAGCAAGGCCTCCTCCGCGCCCAACTCTGCGAGGCACCCGGCCAGCACCTCGATATCCACCCGGCTGCGGCCGGAGTGGAGGTCCAGGGCGCCCTGGGCCAGCTTGCAGAACTTGCCGAAGCCGCCGGCCAGCGTCAGGCGCTCCACCGGATGGTCGCGCAGGTACTTCAGCGTGCCGCCGACGAAGTCGCCCATGTCGAGCAGCGCCGGCTCGGGCAGGCCGGTGAGTTTTTGCACCGCCGCCTCGGAGTTCGACCCGGTGGCGGCGGCGAGGTGCGTGAGGCCGGTTGCTCGCGCGACGTCTATGCCCCGGTGGATCGAATGGATCCAGGACGAGCAGGAATAGGGAATGACGATGCCGGTGGTGCCGAGCACCGAAAGCCCGCCCTCGATCCCGAGCCGGCCGTTGAGGGTTTTCTTCGCGAGCGCCTCGCCGCCGGGGATCGACACCTCGATCTCCAGGTCCGGGCGGGCGGAGTGCTGCTCGGCGATCTCCCGCACGGCGTCCGTCATCATGCGCCGGGGCGCCGGGTTGATGGCGGGCTCGCCGACCGCGAGCTGCAGGCCCGGCCGGGTCACCGTGCCGACGCCGTCGCCGGCGGTGAAGGTTACGCCGCTGTCCGCCCGTCCGGCCCGCACCCGCGCCTGCACGAGGGCCTGGTGGGTCACGTCTGGATCGTCGCCGGCGTCCTTGATGATACCAGCCAGGGCCTCGTCCTCCCCAAGGTCGCGTTTCGCCAAGGCAAAGCTCGGGGTCTGGCCCTTGGGCAGGCGGATTGTGACCGGGTCGGGAAAAGTGCCGGTCAGGAGCGCCGTGTAGGCCGCCGCGGTGGCGGCGGTGGCGCAGGCGCCGGTGGTCCAGCCACGGCGCAAGGGGCCTTCGGGAACGCGCGACATGGGCGCGATTATAGGCGCGGTTGGGCGGTGCCGGATAGCCCTGGCCCAGCGCGGCTAGCTTGCCGAATTTGGCCTCAGATCTGAAAGATCCGGTAGTCGAAAATACAGAAACGATGGGCCTCGAGCGCGTGCTGACGAAATATCCTGCGGACTCTGGCGAGCATGACGGGTCCCCTTTCCCAAGTCTTTCGATGGCACCCCAAAGGCTGCCGGAACTCGTTGGCAAGGCAAACGCCGATGGAGTGCCGACACGGTCCTTGTGCACGTCTCAGATGCGGATTGCGGGGCTCGCCCTATGCCTGTAAGGCTGTCGCGCCCGGATAGCGAAACGAGGGAGGGGTCATGAGCGAGGATCTGCTGGAGGTGAGCGGCGGCTGCTACTGCGGCGGGGTGCGTTACCGTGCCAAAGGGGTGATGCCGCAGGTGACCGAATGCCACTGTTCCCAATGCCGCAAGCAGGCCGGCCACCGCTACGCGGTCGTCGAAGCGAAGACCAGCCGTTTGGAGATCGCGGGCGCGGACAAGATCAGCTGGTTTCGGGCCTCGCCCGAGGGTGAGCGCGGTTTCTGCTCGGTCTGCGGATCGACTCTCTTCTGGAAGAGCTCCGAGGAGGACTTCTCGGCAATCCTCGCTGCCTCGATCGACGAGCCGAACGATCTCGAAGTCACGAAGCACATCTTCGTCGAGAGCAAGGGCGGCTATTACGAGATCACCGACGGCCTGCCGCAGTTCGAGGGCTACGACCGGCCCGTCACCGCCGGTTAGGGTCCCGTCCAATGACCGTGGCGCGGGCGCGAAGAAGACCTAGCTGCGACCGCGGGCCGGCATTAGAGTTTCCGTCATGAGCGCGCGTCTGCCCGATCTGCCCGAACTGGAGCCCGGCTGGGTCTGGCTCGTCGGCGCCGGGCCCGGCGAGCCAGGCCTGCTGACGCTGGCCGCCCACCACGCCCTGGGCCAGGCCGACGTGGTGGTCTACGACGCCCTGGTCGGCGAGGGGGTGCTGGCGCTCGCCCGCCCCGGCGCCGAGCTCCAGTTCGCCGGCAAGCGCGGCGGCCGGCCGTCGCCCAAGCAGGCCGACATCTCGCGCCGCTTGGTCCAACTGGCGCGCGACGGCCAGCGGGTGCTGCGGCTAAAAGGCGGCGACCCCTTCGTCTTCGGCCGCGGCGGCGAGGAGGCCCTGGCCCTGGTCGAGGCGGGCGTGCCGTTCCGCATCGTGCCGGGCATCTCGGCCGGCATCGGCGGGCTCGCCTACGCCGGCATTCCGGTCACCCACCGGGAGACCAACTCCGTCGTCACCTTCCTCACCGGCCACAACTTGACCGGCAAGGTGCCCGACGATCTCGATTGGCCGGCGATCGCCCGGGGCTCGCCGGTGATCGTCATCTACATGGCGCTGAAACACCTGGAGCACATCGCCGGACGGTTGTTGGCCGCCGGCCGCGCGCCCGACGAGCCCGTGGCGATCGTCAGCAAGGCCTCGACCGAGGACCAGTGGGTGCTCGAGACCAGCCTCGCGCGCTGCCACGGCGACGCAACGGCCGAAGGCATCGAGCCGCCCTGCCTGGTGGTGGTGGGCCGGGTGGTCGAGCTGCGCAAGGGGCTCGATTGGCTGGGCGCCTTGGCCGGACGGGTACTCGATCCCGATCCGCTGAAGAGCAAGCGGGGCAAGGCGGCCGGTTGATGTGCCCGTTTCTCCGATCCTGTTGACGCTATGACTCGCGGACTGATCATCGCCGCCCCGGCCTCGGGCAGCGGCAAGACTCTCGTCACCCTGGCGCTGCTGCGCTACCTGCGGCGGGCCGGCCTGGCGGTCGGCTCGGCCAAGGTCGGCCC
>JAUVQB010000093.1 GCA_030598385.1 Alphaproteobacteria bacterium
CGCGACGATCCGCCGCAGGACACCGTTCACGTAGGCTTTGAGCTCAGGCGCCGAGACCAGCCCGTATCCGCTCGACCGCTGGATCGCCAGGGCCGCAGGGCGATCGGCGGCGAGCTCCTGGTAAACCTTCGGCTCGGGCGCCTCGAAGCGCTCGATGAAGGTCCCCTCCTCGGCGCTGTCTTCGTCGTCGTCGCCGAAACCGAATTTCAGGCCCTTGAACAGCTCCTTGACCTCGCCCGCGTCGACCGAGTCTTCCTTGTCGTCGGCAAAGACCGGGGTCTCCCGCCGGCCCTCGGCCAAGGCCGCAACGCCGGCCGTGCCCAAGACAACGGCCAAGGCGACGGGCAAGGCGACGGCCACCGGGCTGGCTGGCGCAAACGCTGCCACCATCAGTCTCCGTAACCGCGCGAGCCCGCGAGATCCTTGTCGGAGAAGTTCATGGCTTCCGGTGCAAGCGCCGAGCCTGTCGCCTTGGCGTCGACCTTCACGGTGCTGTCCAAGACCCATACGCGATCGCTCTTGAACTCGACCAGATACATTCCGTTGTCGGAGACCTCCAGGATCGGCCAAGGAAGCGCCTGACCTGCGAGTTCTGCCTCAACGATATCCGATCTTTCGGACCCGAGATCCGCCGCCGCGAAGGTGGGAAGCGGCACCATGTTGAAATCGGTGACCCTGGTGGGTTTCGCCGACTGCGCCAGCGCTCCGCCAATGGCCGACAGCCCGAGCAGGACGGCGGCAAGGATAGCGCCTCTCATGTTCGCTCCTCCATGAAGATGATGGGTCCGAGTGACGGCACGAAACGTTCCGTGATCGTGGTCGCCAAGCCCTCGGCGAAGCGGCCTTTGGCCACACCGCTCAAAGCCGTCATCAAGCCCCAATAGCCGAGCCAGTTCTTCGGGCTGATCCCGGCCCACGAGTAAAGGACCCAACAGACAGCAACGATCGCCACGAACGTGCACAGATTGAACAGGAACCAGTATTTCCAGCGGCGCCACAGAATGCGGAAGTAGGCGAGGCCCCGCGCTTTGCCGGTGGAGATCCGATCGGCCCGCATGACTGGCACGCTTCGCGCGAACGCAACGACGATCAGCGCGAGCAGAACCGCCACTGCGATGCCGACGTACTGTGCTTCGATGTCGACA
The DNA here is from genome assembly GCA_030598385.1 of Alphaproteobacteria bacterium. Lineage (GTDB taxonomy): Bacteria > Pseudomonadota > Alphaproteobacteria > Kiloniellales > JAKSDN01 > CALJXB01. The sequence goes on from JAUVQB010000093.1 coordinate 1,146, forward strand.
CCGCTTATGGTCATCGACGAGCGCTTGTATTCGCCGCCAAAAGTCAAAAGGTTGTCGAGCGCCATGGCATGGAGATAGACGCCCGGAAGCTTGACGTGGGTCGGCGGCACAACCGCGTCCTCGAGGCCCGTCAGGTCCGCGCCGTAGAAAACGAACTTTTGCTGCAAATGGATCCACAAAGCATTACGCAGCTTAGGATCCTCCGACGACTTCAACAGGTTGTGCGCGCCCAGCGTCGTCGTATAGGGGCACGTCTGCCGAAAGCTCAATTCCTCCGAATTGGAAAGAGCGCGCTTCGCCCAATCGACGATTCCCGAAGCGATGGGCAGGCAAAGGCGCTCGAGGCCCGAGTCCCTAGCCTTGCGCATCCACTCGTCGTTGACGGGATTGAGGCGATTGCTCCAAACCACCTCCATGGGGCCCGGCTTGTGAATATTCAATCGGGCCGGCAAGCTGAACTGGTCGCGGTACAATTCGAAGGCCGCCGTCAGTGCAACCGGAGACCCGGGGGACCCTGCATCGGTCCCCGCCGGACAGGCTTCGAATTCGTTGGGTCCCGCGACGCAGGCGCAAGCGCGACGGTCCCCGGGAAGCGTGCTGCACGGCTCGTAGGTGCGGCTCACGCCATCGTTGAGCGGATTGGCGATGCTCGTCAGCCGAGCTGCGGACAAATCGGAGCGAATCCAATCGATTTCGGTGCCCTCGGCTCGGCCGAAGTACAGGGGAATACCCGCGTCCTCGTAAGCCAATATCTCGTTTTGCAGCTGCTTTACGGTCGGGTCGTCGCGCTTGTCCGGGAATATGAAGTCGACCATGACCGCCTGGGGTCCCATGTCGCGGATGCTCTTTAGGATTTCGGCGTGCCTCCCCAGCTCCACAGGCCAAGTGGCCCGGAGGTGCTTGAGCGTGGCCTCGTTGAAGAGAACGACGGAAATACGCTCGCGTTGTTCCGTTGGATAGAGCGGACCGATCAGCACCCGGTAGGCCAAGTCCTGGGACGCCTTGGACGAGGCTTCACCCCATTGGAACGGATCCCACAGCACCAGGAACAGCGCGAGGCCAATATAGGCAGCACAGTGGAACCACCCGCGCAAACGGGGTTTGCCTGCAACCAGCTGCGCTTCGCCGATTACGCCGCCAGGTGGCATCTCGCCGCCGCCCGGCGATGACGATGATCGGGACTCCAGGCCAACGGCCGCGAGCTTTTCTTTCTCTGATCCTGAACTCGAAGACACCCCAAATCCCCCAGATCCGGTGTCGTCTCGCCAGCAAGGCAGCGTGCTTATCGTTCTGCCATCAACTTTAGCGGCATTGAAGCACAGACATTGCTTGAATTGCCAGAAAGAAATACTCGCTTTAGGATTCTAGCCGTCACGACTGACTGTTTGATTATCCGCAAAAGCGTCCTACGACCAAAAAGTTGGCGATGGCGCCCCGACACCGGCACGCCGGAGGCGATCGAAAACGCGCTCGACGCCTACTCGGGGTAGCGATCGGTGGCTTAATACCAAGTCTCGATGATACTGACTCATAGGGACGTCATTTCAGAGCTTTCGGCTAGGAGCCCGATCCGCAGCGATGCCCCATGGATTCCCGGGCATCGGAAGGGTCGGGCGACGCGGTCCGAAAGCTCTGAAAAGACGCAAGTTCTGTCGCCCCTGGGACGCGTCGGAGGGCGTCAGCAAGCCTTGGAGATGTCCCGCATCGCCCCCGGATCGACCCGCGGCTTGCTTCCTACCCGACACGGCCCAGGGGCGATCCCTATGGGTCATTATCATCAAGATTTGGTATAAGTGGCCGCGCGTTCAATCCCCCCGGCCCCGCCGCGCCGCATCACTCTCGCTCTCGCAGGTGAGATAGGCGTCGCGCACCCGGTCCGTGGTGTCGGTCGGCTATCGGCTGTTTCGCGCTCCGCCCCGCTATTTGGTGAAGCGGTCGAGCACGTTCCGCGTGATCCTTTCGACGAAGGGATCGCGGTCGATCAGGCCGGCGACCCATTCGCAGGTGCCGGCGTGGAAGACCTCGCCGCGGCCCTTGGGAAAGTTGACGATCATGCCGTTGCCGCGCGCCACACGGTCGAGGGTCTCGGGCGTCGCCTCGCCATGGAGGGTCTCGGCGATGAAACGGGCGTCGTAGTCCGCCACGAAAGGCTCGTGGTCCGGGTTGCCGTGCTCCTCCTCCACGTTGGTGGCGAGGCCCAGGGCGAGAACCTCCAGGTCCTCCGGCGCACCGTCCGCGCCGGTCGGAATCGGCAGGCCGTCTCGGACGATGTGATCGAGGCCGTCGACCTCGTAGCCGAAGATCCGCGACGCGGCGCCGAACACGTCGCCGTAATAGAGGTCGCTGCCGGCAAAGGCCCAATGATCCGGCCGGTAGACGGTGAAGCCGCCGGCACCGCGCGGGCACATGCCGCCCCAGCCGGCATACATGCCGCGCGTCGCGTTGAGGCCGAAGGTGCGCGCGCCCGGCCGGCCGACCTCCGGCGCTTCCCAGCAGTCGGTTGTGAGATGGGCCTCTGGGCCGCCGTGGTAAGGGTCTTCCGCCCGGGCGCGATATTTGTAGCAGACCTGGGTACGGCCTTCGTCCTCGAGGCGGATTTGCCAGAGGAAGTTGCCGGCAAAGCGGGCGACCCGGCCGCCGGCCTCAACATAGGCGTCGACCGCGTCGCGCATCTGCCACGACCAGTACTCGTCGTGGCCGACGAAAAGGACGCACTTGTAAGGCGCCAATAAGCCGGGGTTGAAGTGGAGGTCGGTGAGGCTCGCCAGGTCGACCCGGTAGCCCTGGTCTTCCAGCCAGCAGAGGAAGGGCCGCTCGTAGCTCGCCCAGCCGGCCGAGGCGTATTTCTTGGAATAACCGTTGGCGTAGGCCCATTCCATGTGGGGATAGCGCGGTGGGGCGCCCGGCGCGAGAGGCTCGCGCGGCGGGATGCGCGGCGCCCCCACCGGCAGGCGCACGAAGCCGCGGCTCATCGGCCGGTCGAGGCTGAGCACCGGCGAATAGAGATTGCCCTCCGGCCCGGTGATGCCCTCGTAATGGTTGGAGCCGCCCCAGTCGTTGTAGGCGGTCCAGGTGCCGGTCGCCGCCACCAGCAAGAGCGGCGCGGCGGACTCTGCACCGGCCGACCGCAGCAGAAAGACATGATGCTGGGTGAAGGTGGCGCCGTCCTGGCCGTGGGCGACCGCCTCCACGAGATAACCGCCGGAGCGCCAGTCGGACGGAATCGCCAGCTCGTAGGCGACCGGCCAGCCGCAGCCCGTCACCGAGCAGTCGGGGAGCGCCGGATGGAATCGGCCCACGAGTCCCTCGGCCCGGTGCACCGCCTCGGGCCGGGCGCCATCGCGCAGGATGGTCAGATCGTAACGCTCGGCCGTGGTGCTGATGTGAAGCCCGAGGGTCTCGCCGGGAGCATAGGAGAGCCGGTCGCTGTAGCACCAGATCTCCAGCTCGTCGGGGTCGTTGCTGGCCTTCTCGTAAAAGTTTTCGAAAACGGCGTTCGGCCAGACCGCGCCACCCGCGATACCCCGCCTTGGGTGTCCCCCGCCTTTGCCCTGCTCGGCCATGGCCGCCTCTAAAGGTATTCGCTTCGTGAAGTCACCGCGCCGGCCCGCGCCATGGCGCTAACGGTCGCCGTAGGCGGCGCCGAGCTTCACGTAGTGGCGGGTGAGATACGCCATCTCCTCCAGCTCGTCGGGCCTCAGATCCCGCACATGGCGCGCCGGGCTGCCGGCCCAGAGCTGGCCCGACGGCACCCGCTTGCCGGGCGTCAGGAGCGCGCCCGCCGCCAGCATGGCGCGGCTCTCCACCACCGCCAGGTCCATCACCACGGCTCGCATGCCCACGAAGCTCTCGTCCTCCAGGGTACAGGCGTGAATGAGCGCCAGATGGCCGATGGTGACGTCGTCGCCGATCACGGTCGGCATGCCGCCGCCGGTCTCCCGGTAGTCGCCGTCCGGGTCGTGATTGCAGTGGACGATGGTGCCGTCCTGGATATTGGTGTTGCGGCCGACGCGGATCATGTTGAGGTCGGCGCGCAGGACGCAGCCGTACCAGATCGAGGCTCCTGTCCCCACCTCGACGTCGCCGATGAGGGTCGCCGTCTCGGCGACAAAGGCATCCGCAGCGACTTTCGGCGTCATGCCGTCGAACGGCAGGATCACTCCGGTCATGGCAGCGCCTCCCCTCTCGATTGTCGAGGGCGGTGTGTAACATGACCGCTCCAATGGGCAAAGCGCCCCGGCCGCTACGACATCGCCTCCGCCCGGGCGACCAGGAGCCCGTCTTGCTCGGTCACGCGGACCGCGAAGGGATAGCGGTCGAGGGTGAGGCAGGCCTCGATGTCGGCGGCGGTGAGGTCGGCGAAGAGGCGCTTGGTCTCGCCCGGTTTTCCGAGCAGGGAATTGAGCGCGGCGACGAAGGCGCCCTTGTCCGGCGTTCGGCCCTCCAGCCGGCCGCGCAGGTAGAGCGCGCAGAGTTCGTCCTCGTCGGTGCGAATGCGATCGTGGTAGCCCATGGCCACGAGAGCGACGGGCGCCTCCGACGGGCCGGCCAGAAGCGCCCGAACCGTCGCCTCCGCCGTGACGAAGGCCCCGGCATAGATTCGCTCCGCCCCCGCCGCCGCGGCGGCCGCGATGCCCCGGGTGCCGTTGGTGGTGGTTTGGATGAGGACCGCGCCCACTAGATCCGCGGCCAGGTCCGCCGTCGCGATCTCGCACGGCGAGTTGCCGAAGTCGAAGCCCTCGGGCTTCGCGCCGCCGCGCTCGCCCATGCAATAGCGCCCCACCCCTTGGTCCCGCAGCCGAACGGCGTGGCCCAGATCGTCGACCATGACGATGGCCTCGGCGCCGCGCGACAGGGCAACGGCGGCGGTCGTGAAGGCGCGAAACACGTCGATCACCACGACGCTGCCCGCAGCGACGGCCGCGCCTTTCGAGAAGGAGCCGACAGTTATGGACCCCGTCACGGGAACAGGGGCTGCTGTTCGAGGGCGAGGGTCTCGGGCAGGTCGAGCATGAGGTTCATGTTCTGGATCGCTTGGCCGGAGGAGCCCTTCACCAGATTGTCCAGGGTCGAGATCAGGATGGCCCGGCCCGGCAAGCGGTCCTCGAAGACGCC
>JAUVQB010000016.1 GCA_030598385.1 Alphaproteobacteria bacterium
CTTCACCCCCGAAGAATGCATCAACTATTTCGCTGCCGCCGGTTATGATCTGGATTAAATTGATTCTGCTCTAGGGGTGGCCGGGTGGGGGCGCCGTAGGCGGGCGCTGCGCGCGGCTGGTTCCGCGAGAACGAAAAACGCTCTAAGCTCCCTAGGGCGGCCAGGTGAGGTCGCCGCAGACGGACGCGGCGAAGTCCAGCAGGCTACGGTCGGCGCCCGGTCCCGCCATCAGCGAGAGGCCGAGCGGGCAGCCCTCGTGCTGGGCCAGCGGCAGGGTGACCTGCGGCAGCCCGGCGAGGCCGGCCGGCGAGGTCAGGCTTAAGACCCGGTCGCGGTGCGTGGCGAGCACCTCGCCGCCGGCGTCGATGCGGGGCGCGATGTTCGGCGCGGTGGGCAGGCAGAGGAGCGCGCCGTCGGCCAGCAGGTCTTCCGTGCGGGCGGTGATCTCCACCCGCAGGCGGCGCGCCTCGGCGGCCTCGGCCTCCTCGATGCTCGCGGCCCATTCGAAACGCGCCGCGATCTCCGGCCCGAAGCGGGGCTGGTGCTCGGCGATCCAGGCGCCGTGCTGGGCGCAGATCTCGCGCGCCTGGATGACCCGGAAGCGCCGCATCCAGGTTGCCAAGCCGCCGCCCGGTTCGCCAATCTCGACCGCACGGCCCCCGCCCAGGCGTGCTTCCAGACGCTTGACCCAAGGGGACAGCCGGGCGCGCGCGTCTTCATCCATCAAGGCGAAGGCGTCTTCGGCGAGCAATAGCGTAGCCGGGGCCTCACTCCGGCCCTCGGGCAAGAGAACCTCGCCAACCGCCCTCAAGAGTGCCGCAGAGGGCGCGAACCAGCCGAGCGTGTCGAACGAGGGCGCCAGCCCCATGACGCCCTCGAGAGAGACCAGGCCATGGCTCGGGCGCAGGCCGAACAGGCCGCAATAGCTGGCCGGAATGCGGATCGAGCCACCGGTATCGCTTCCGAGTGCCACGTCGACGAGGCCGGCGGCCACCGCCGCGGCGGAGCCGCAGGACGAGCCGCCGGGAATGCGGCCGGGCGCATTGGTGTTGGCCGGCGTGCCGTAATGGAAGTTTTGCCCATTGAGGCTAAAGGCCAGCTCGTCGGTGATGGTCTTGCCGGCGAGCTTCGCCCCGGCCGCCAGCATGGCCTCGACCACCGGCGCATGGGCTGTCGCCGCCCCATGGCTCGCCGCCCAATCCGGGTTGCCGCAGCCGGTCACCCGCCCGGCCACATCGATGATGTCCTTGGCGGCGAAGGCGAGCCCTTTCAGGGGGCCTTCGTGCGCGCCCTCCAGCTCGAAGAGGCCGTCCGGCAGAAAGGCGCCGACCGAGTTCTCCATCGCGGCCCCCCTTTTTTGCGTCGCCCTTAGGTCTGGGTTTGATCGAGATCGTCGCCGTCATCCGCCTCGGGCGAGGGTTCCACCTGGCGCTTGCGGCGGATGATGATATCTCCATTCTCGTTGATCTCCGGCATCTCGTATTGCGGGATGCTATCGATGAAGGCCTCCAGCGCGCGCATGAGCTGCTCGATTCCGAACTCGCCGGCTTGTTCGGATTCGCCGGGCTCTTCCGCCGCCTGCGCCGGCGCCACCGCCGGCGTTAACAGGTTTGGCGCCAGCAGGAAGGCGGCTGAGAGGCCCAATGCGGCCAGCCAATATTTCATCGCGTTCGCGCTCCAGCTCGCTCCAGGTATCGGGGCATCCTGCCCCGTTTCACTCAATTTAGCGAAAGAACTGTGTCGGGAATCGGGCAAAGTTTGCGGTTTTGCCATCAAGGGCGATGACCGGCGGCGAATCTGTGCTAAGGGAAATCCGTTGGCGGTCAGCGCATTCACACGAGGAAACGACCATGAGCGAGGATCCGGCCCTTCTCCCGGCGACCGAACTGCTCGAACGTTACCGCGATCAGAGCCTGTCCCCGGTGGCGGCCACGGAGGCCTGCCTGGACCGGATCGAGCGCCACAACGACACGCTGAACGCGTTCATTCTGATCGACCGCGAGGGCGCCCGCATGGCCGCCGCCGAGTCCGCGAAACGCTGGGAGCTTGGGGTCCCGCGCGGCCGGCTGGACGGCGTGCCGGCCTCGATCAAGGACATCGTCTGGGCGGCCGGCTGGCCGACCCTCAAGGGCTCGCTCACCGTCGATCCGAATCAGCCCTGGGACGAGGACAGCCCGGCCGTCGCCCGCCTGCGCGAGCACGGCGCGGTGCTGCTCGGCCGCACGACGACCCCCGAATTCGGCTGGAAGGGGGTAACCGACTCTCCGCTCACCGGCATCACCCGCAATCCCTGGAACCCGGCCAAAACGCCAGGCGGCTCCAGCGGCGGCGCGGCGGCGGCGGTGGCCAGCGGCATGGGCGCGCTGGCGCTGGGCAGCGACGGCGGCGGGTCGATCCGCATCCCCGCTGGCTTCACCGGCGTATTCGGGCACAAGCCGACCTTCGGCCGGGTGCCGGCCTATCCGCCGAGCCCTTTCGGGACACTCGCCCATCTCGGGCCCATGACTCGCACCGTGACCGACGCGGCCTTGATGCTCACCGTCATGGCCGAGGGCGATCCGCGCGACGGGCTCGCCCTCAGGCCCGACGGCAGCGACTACACCCAGGGCCTGGACGACGGCGTCGAAGGCCTCAAGCTCGCTTTCAGCCCGAGCCTGGGCGGCCACCCGGTTGAGCCCGAGGTGGCTGAGCTGGTGCGCTTGGCAGCCCAGCGGTTCGAAGCGCTGGGCGCCGAGGTCGAAGAGGCTGACCCGGAGATCCCCGATTGCGGGCCGATCTTCGTCTGCCTCTGGTTCTCGGGCGCGGCCGCCGTCATCGAGCCGATCGACGAAGCCGGGCGCGCCAAGATGGATCCGGGCCTGTTGGAAGTGGCGAAAACGGGAGCCAGCTACGGCCTGTCCGACTATCTCGCCGCCATGCGCGACCGCGACCGGGTGCGCAGCCTGATGAGCCAATTTCACCAGCGCTATGACCTGCTGCTCACGCCGAGCCTGCCGCTGACGGCCTTCGATGCCGGCGTAGACACGCCCACGGACCCGCATGGCCAGAGCTGGGCCAACTGGACGCCGTTCACATACCCCTTCAACCTGACGGGCCAGCCGGCGGCGAGCCTGCCCTGCGGCCTGGCCCCGAACGGCCTGCCGGTCGGGCTTCAGATCGTCGGCCCGCGCTACGCCGACGCCCTGGTGCTGCGGGCGGCGCGCGCCTTCGAACAGGCCTCGCCGATCGCGCTTCCCTCGCTTTAGCTCGCACTCACTCTGCGGTCACCGGGAACGTTCCCGGGGAGGTTCGCGGGATTGCTCCCGTACCTAGGTACAAGACCCGGGTGCGACGGCAAGCCGACGCCGAAGCCCCACTCCGGAACGAATCAGGAGGAAGTGCCATGAGGGCAAAAGGTATATTGACGGCAGTGCTGGCCGCCGGCGTTCTGCTTCTGGCGCCGGGCCTCGAGGGCGCCCGCGCCGACCAGAATCAGGGCCATAGGCAGAATCATCAGCAGGCCTATCAGGGCAACGGCCAGGCCTACGGTTGGTGGGGCCAGCAGCATTTCGGCGGCCAGCGCCACGGCGGCCACGCCTACGGCAAGCGCGCCCGAAACCATTTCGGCGACGGCCTGACCCGTTACCAGCGCAAGCACCTTAAGCGCATGCGTTACCGCTTCGACAACGACCGGGCGTTTCGCCGCCACCTGCGCCACGACCAGCCCGGCCTCTACGGGCGCTACATAGGTCACAACCAACAGCGCCATCGCTACGTGGACCATAACCGGCGCCATCGCGCTCAGCGTTATGTCTGGTATCGGGGCCAAACCCGCAGCGCTCACTGAGCGGAACGACAGCTAAGAGCTTCTCGCGCCCCCACCCCAGCGGGCCTCTCGCACGTCGGCGCTCCCACCCACCTGCCACCCCTGCGAGAGGCCCGTCCTTTTTTCCTTGCCGCGATCCCGACGCCGCATTGCCCCCGGCGGCCACCCCGTGATCAAATGCCGGCATCGTGATCCACCGGGACCGGGGCCAATCGGGCATGCAACTCTATCTGGTTCGCCATGGCGACGCCTTGAGCCCGGGCATCGACCCGGAGCGGCGGCTGAGCGAGGCCGGTCATCAACAGGTCGGCCGCCTCGCGGCGTTCCTGTCGGCCCGGGGCGTGCGGGTTGCGCGGGTGCTCCACAGCGGCAAGCCCCGGGCAGAGCAGACGGCCGCGGCGCTGGCCGCGGCCCTCGCGCCGTCCGTCGTGCCGGAAGCCCACGATGGCCTGAGTCCCAACGATCCGGTCGAGCCCTTGGCCATCGAGATCGCGGACTGGCATGAGGACTGCCTGATTGCCGGGCACCTGCCGCACCTGGCGCGGCTGTCGAGCCTGCTGACGACCGGGCGCAACGTACCAAGCGGGCTCGATTTCGAGCCGGCGGCCGCGGCCTGCCTGGAGCGCGACGAAGACGGCGTCTGGTCGCTCGTCTGGTTCGTCGGCCCGAGCCTTTTGTAGCGTGCGGAAACGGTAATCGTGCTTTACGCGAGCCAGCAAGGCGGCGGGATGGTGGTGGCGCCGCACCATCTGGCGGCCCAGGCCGGCCGCGACGTGCTGGGCGAGGGAGGCAACGCCATCGAGGCCATGGTGGCCGCCGCCGCCGCCATCTCGGTCGTCTATCCCCACATGAACGGTCTCGGCGGCGACGGCTTCTGGCTGATCCACGAGCCGGGCCTGAGCCGGCCGCTCGCGATTTCCGCCATCGGCGCGGCCGGCGCCGGGGTCACGCCGGAGTCCTATGCCGCGCGGGGGCTGGATGCCGTGCCGACCCGCGGGCCCCTGGCCGCCAACACCTCGGCCGGGACCGTGGCCGGCTGGCAGGCGGCCTTGGCGGTATCGGCAGGGTCGGCAGGGTCGGTGGTGCGCGGCGGCCGGCTGCCGCTCGCCCGGCTGCTGGAGCCTGCCATTCACTTTGCCAGGGACGGGTTTCCGGCGACCGAGAGCCAGGTCGCCAACACCCTCGCCAAGCGGGAGGAGCTAGCGGACTTGCCCGGCTGGGCCGAGGTCTTCCTGCCGGCCGGCAGTGCGCCCGCACCGGGCGACCTCTTCAAACAGCCGGCCCTGGCCGAGACCCTGACGCGGCTGGCCGAGGCCGGCCTTGAGGATTTCTACCGCGGCGAGCTGGCGCGCCGGATTGCCGCCGACCTGGCCCGCGCCGGCTCGCCGATCGGCGCGGACGACCTGGCCGGCCAGCGGGCCGAGACGGGCGAAGCGCTCCGCCTGCCCCACAGCCGCGGCACCCTGTTCAACGTGCCGCCGCCCTCCCAAGGGGTGGTGTCGCTGATCCTGCTGGGCCTGTTCGACCGGCTCGACTGGATCGATTGCGGCGACGGCGAGGGCTTCGCTCACATCCACGGGCTGGTCGAAGCCACCAAGCGGGCCTTCCTGGTGCGCAACGCCGAGGTGACCGATCCGGCCTTCATGACCGTGACGCCGCAAGAGCTGCTGAGCCCGGCGCGGCTCGACCGCCTGGCCGCCGACATCGACCCCGCGCGGGCGCTGCCTTGGCCGGCGCCGTCCGTCCCCGGCGATACGGTCTGGCTGGCAAGCGCCGACGCCGCAGGACGGGTCGTGAGCTTCATCCACAGCATCTATTGGGAGTTTGGATCGGGCGTGGTGCTGCGCGACAGCGGTGTCCAGTGGCAGAACCGGGGCAGCAGCTTCTCGCTCGATCCCGTCGCCCTCAACACTCTGAAACCGGGGCGCCTGCCGTTCCACACCAACAATCCGGCCATGGCCTACCTCGGCGACGGCCGGGTCCTGGCCTACGGCGCCATGGGCGGCGACGGCCAGCCGCAAACCCAGGCGGCGGTTTTCACCCGCTACGTGCTGCTTGGTGAGGGGCTCGAGCAGGCGGTGGCGGCGCCGCGCTGGGTGCTGGCCCGGACCTGGGGCGCGCCGCGCGACGACTTGCGCCTGGAGGCGCGCTTTTCGCCGGAACTGGTCGCGGCGCTGGGCGCGGCGGGCCATTCGGTCGATCTGGTTGACGCGTTCGACGAGGTCATGGGCCATGCCGGCGCCCTGGTGCGTCATCCCGGCGGCGGCTTGGAAGGCGCCAGCGACCCGCGCTGCGACGGCGGCGCCCTGGGTACGTGATCGGGGGCGCCCGAGCCGAGTGTTTCCCGGCCCTCTTGTGCCCAGGGGCACGGCGTGGCAAGACATCGGCCCCCAGACTGGTGAAATGTTCGGACCAGAGCGATGACCCGGGCCAAGCCGGCACGCGCAGACGGCGCCAAAGGGACTGTCGCCTGCGGCCACGAGGAGACAGCAGCGGCGGCCTCGGAGATCCTCGCCGAGGGCGGCAACGCCTTCGACGCAGCCCTGGCGGCCATGTGTGCGGCCTGCGTCGTCGAACCGGTGTTCTGCTCGCTGGGCGGCGGCGGATTTCTATTGGCTAGCCCCGCCGGGGGCGAGGCGCTGACCTACGATTTCTTCGTCGAAACGCCGTGCCGCCGCCGCGCCGCCTCCGAGATCGACTTCTATCCCATCCTGGCGGATTTCGGCACCGCCAAGCAGGAGTTCCATATCGGCCTCGGCGCCATCGCGACCCCGGGGGTCATCAAGGGCCTGTTCGAGGTGCACGCGGACCTCGGGTCCCTGCCCACGACACGCCTTGTCGAACCGGCGGTGCGCCTGGCCCGCGAGGGCTGGCGCCTCAGGCCGATCGACCACTTCGTGTTCCGGGTCGTCGGGCCGATCCTAATCGCCCGGGAGGACTCGCGCGGCGCCTATACCCGGCCGGACGGCGATCTGCTGCACGAAGGCGACGTCATGCGCCAGCCCGATCTGGCCGGCTGCCTGGAGGCCCTGGCGCGCGAGGGCGCCGACCTGTTCTACGCCGGGGAGTTGGGCCAAGCGATGATCGCCGCCTGCCGGGACGGCGGCGGGCATCTGACGCAAGAGGATCTGGCGCGCTACCGGGTGGAGCGGCGCCAGCCGCTGGCCCGCGACTACCGCGGCGCCCGCATTCTCACCAACCCGCCGCCCTCGTCGGGCGGCATCCTCATCGCCTTTGCGCTCGAAATGCTGGGGCAGGGCGCGCCCGCGCCGCTCGGGTTCGGGTCCAGCGACCACCTGGCGTTCTTGACCCAGGTGATGGCGCTGACCAACCGGGCGCGTATCGAGAGCCGCCTGCACGAGGCGCTCGACGAGGCCGCGGAGGTCGGGGAGGTCGAGGGGGCGAGCGCCGCGGCGCGCCTCTTCGACCCGGCGCTGCTCAGAAGCTATGCCGAACAGGTTCGCGGCCATCCCGCCTGCACCCGCGGCACCACCCACATCAGCGTGATCGACGCCCAAGGCAATCTGGCGGCCCTGTCGCTGTCCAATGGCGCGGGCTGCGGTTTTGTGCTGCCGGGCAGCGGCATCATGCCGAACAACATGCTCGGCGAGGAGGATCTCAACGTCGCCGGCTTCAACGCCTGGCGCGAAGGGACCCGCATGGCGTCCATGATGGCGCCGACCTTGGCCTTCTTCGCCGACGGCGGGGTGGCGGCGCTCGGTTCCGGCGGCTCGAACCGCATCCGCACGGCGATCCTCCAGGTGCTCTCGAACCTGATCGATTTCGCCCAGCCGGCCGCCGAGGCGGTCGCCGCGCCGCGCATTCATTTCGAGAACGGCCTGCTCAACATCGAGGGCGGCTATCCGGAGGGCAGCAATCACGCCGTCGCGGCGTTGGTCGGCGAGGTCTGCGATCAGATCATGGTGTGGCCCGAGCACAACCTCTTCTTCGGCGGGGTTCACGCCGCCACGCGGGACGCCGACGGCGCCTTCGCAGCGGGCGGCGACCCGCGCCGCGGCGGGGCCACTGCTATAACCTGCGCCATAACCTGAGTTTCGACCCGGCGACGGGCCCTGGATGAACTGCGCCGCCCTTAGCTCGCCGGGCCGCCGCCCGGGTCCAGGAGGCGCAAGAGCCTGAGCGACGCACGCCCGCAGGCGCAACAGTCGTGGCGGTCCTTGGCTTCTTGAACGTCGCGCCGCGCGAACTTCCGCCGAGAGGCCGAACCCTTGGAGACCTTTTCGATCTCTTCACTCCGCCCGATCGCCAGCAGTTCGCGCAGGCGATCGGCCTGATGCGGCGGGGCACCCCGGTCATCGGGGTGTTTCTCGTTGTAATCCGCCAGGGTCCGGCTGAATTCTTGGCAATCCCGGCAGCGGTTCTGCCGCTGCGCGCTCAGGATGTCGTCGTGGATGAACTGCCGTAGCGTCTCCACGCCGGCGGTGGTCTGGATCAAGTGGTGCCCCAGTTCCAGGGCTACGATCGGCGGGATTTTCTCATGCCGGGCGACTGCTGCAAGCTCGGCATCCGAGAGATCGGCCATATCAAGACAATCCTGCAAGCTGAGCATGGTGGCTCATCTCCTCTCGAGGTTTGGGTCACAAAAATGCCGGACCACACTTCTGTGCCGCCCAGGCATTCCGGTCATTGATTGAGATCAAAAGTCCAGCGATCTCCGGCCCCGCGCGGCGGGGGGAGGGAGCAGGCCAAAAGCCCCGCGTCGAGGCGCGAGGCTAAAATGACGAGGTGAGGGGCCCCGGTTCTGCTGGCTTGGCCGGGTTTCAGGCGGCCCGGGTGTCGCCTCGCACGCGGGTCACATAGGCCCTGGCGCAGTGCTCGTCGCAGTAGGGCTTGCCGGGCACGGTCGTGCCGCCGCAGAAGTGGAAGTCCTCGTCGCCCGGGTCACCGATCGGCCAGAGGCACGCCGGCGCCCCATGGCGCGGGCGCGTGGCGCGGAAGACCGGCCTGGATGGCGCCTTGGGCGTGCGCTTGGCCATCGGAGTCGGCTTGGGGATCCGCGGGCCGGGCGAGCGCCGGATTGGGGAGGGGCGGGGCGGCAACTTCAGGCGATGGGCCTTGCCGATCACCGCGTTCTTGGAGACGCCGAGGACCTTGCCGATGTGGGAGGCGCTATGGCCCGAGTCCCACAAACGAATGAGGTCGGAAATGCGTTCATCTGTCCAAGTCATGTGCTTATCACCTACTCGTCTACAACATGAGGCGGTATTGGCTATATCTCGTGGGTGTTTGACCAACCGGTACGATATACAGTATGGCCTAACCGGTCGAGAGGTTTTTCGGCCTAACCAGCCTCAGTTTTCCACAACGCTAACCCGGATGGTTCAACTTCGAGTCGAACGAAGATAGCTAAGGCCCCGACATAATGAGGAATTACGGCAGAGATATGGCGAATTGCCAATCGGGGGACTTTTGGAAAATGGTGAACCGGGCGGGGCACCCTTGGCTCGCGAGTGCTCATCAAAATGTGACGGCGCGGAATCGCGGATCGCTATCGACATCCTTTATCGGGCCGCCATAGTTGTATCCATGATCGTTCTGTTCACCGATTTCGGCGGACCTGGGCCCTATCTCGGCCAGATGCATGCCGTCCTCACCCGGCACGCCCCCGACGTCCCGGTTATCGAGCTGTTTACCGACGCGCCCGTCTTCGACGCCAAGGCCTCGGCCTATCTGCTCGCCGCTTACGCCAGCGGGTTCGCCAAAGGCGATGTCTTCGTCTGCGTCGTCGACCCTGGCGTCGGCGGCCCGCGGGCGCCGCTGGCGGTGGAGGCCGACGGCCGTTGGTACGTCGGCCCCGACAACGGCCTGCTGGCCCTCGTGGTTCGGCGCTCCGAATCGGCCCAGGCCTGGGAGATCACCTGGCGGCCGGAGCGCCTCTCCGCCTCGTTCCATGGCCGCGATCTCTTCGCGCCGGTCGCCGCCGAACTCGCCCGGGGCACGCTTCACCCCAGCACGCCGAGAGCCGTGCCCGCGGAGGACTGGCCGGACGATCTGGCCCAGGTCGTCTATATCGACGGTTACGGCAACGCCATCACCGGTCTCAGGGCCCAGGTGCTGGCGTCCGACAACATCCTTCGCGTGGGAGGCCGGCAGATCGCGTCGGCGCGGACCTTTTGCGATGTGGCGCCGGGCACGGCGTTCTGGTACGAGAACGCCAACGGCCTGGCGGAGATCGCGGTCAACTGCGGGCGTGCCGACGATATCCTCGGCCTTGCCATCGGTAGCGAGATCTATATCGAAGCCGGTTGAGGGGCGCGGCCTTTAATAGGGCTGGTATGGGGGAATGATGGGCGTTTGGGCGGAATCCTTGGGGTATCGCGGCTTTTGGGTCGGCGTCATCGCCATGATCCTGGTCGTCACCGGCTCCAACATCGCGGTGCAATACCCGATCAACGACTGGCTGACCTGGGGGGCCTTTACCTACCCCGTGTCGTTCCTGGTCAGCGACCTGACGAACCGGAACCTGGGCCCGGCCATCGCCCGCCGCGTCGTTTACGTCGGCTTCGTGCTGGGGGTCTTGCTGTCGCTCTATTTCGCCGGCTGGCGGATCGCGCTCGCCTCCGGCAGCGCCTTCCTGGTCGCCCAACTGCTCGACGTCCATATCTTCGACCGCCTGCGGCGGGGCGCCTGGTGGCGCGCGCCCTTGGTCTCCTCGACGCTGGCCTCGGCCATCGATACGGCCTTGTTCTTCGGCCTGGCCTTCGCCGGCACCGGCCTGCCCTGGGTGACCTGGGCGATCGGCGACTACGGCGTCAAGCTGGCCATGGCGCTGGGACTCCTGCTCCCCTTCCGCGCCTTGATGCCCAAGGTGCACAGCGCCGAACAGGCCGAGGCCTGAAGCCGTTCAGTGCAGGGTGAAGAATTCGTCGACCTGACGCCAGTCGGCGGGCTCGACGATTCCGACATAGGCGACGCGGACCGAATGCAGCGGGCCGTCGAGTTCCCGGTCCCAGAAGTCGAGGAACTGGGTGAGCCGCGGGAAATCGGGGATGCGGTCGAGATTCTGCCAGACGTAGGTCTGCAGCA
>JAUVQB010000091.1 GCA_030598385.1 Alphaproteobacteria bacterium
CCGCCACTCTAGGCAAGCCCCTGAGCTAGCACAAGAGACTGGACCGTTCGCGCAACTGGCCTTGGCAAAGAAGTTGATCCAACGGCGTAGCAGCGAAGAGAAATGCAGAAACCACCGCTCATTCTCGTACTCGCCAGTCCCCGCGGCTTCTGTGCCGGCGTGGTGCGGGCTATCGAGATTGTCGAGAAGGCTTTGCAGAAGTACGGTCCGCCGGTTTATGTGCGGCACGAGATCGTGCACAACCGCTTTGTCGTCGCGTCGCTGGAGGCCAAGGGTGCGATTTTCGTGGAACAACTGGCCGACGTGCCGAACGGTGTGCCCACTATATTCTCGGCCCACGGCGTCCCCAAATGGGTGCCGGCCGAGGCGCGTGAACGCGAGCTGCTCTACCTCGATGCGACCTGTCCGCTGGTCAGCAAGGTCCACCGCGAGGCCGAGCGTCACTTCCGCGAGGGCCGCAAAATCATATTGATCGGCCACGCCGGCCATCCGGAAGTGGAGGGCACCATGGGCCAGCTTCCCGACGGTGCGATAGTTCTCATCCAATCGACCGAGGACGCGGAATCGCTCGCCGTGGATACGCCGGACCGGCTTGCCTATATCACTCAGACCACGCTGTCGGTCGACGACACCGCCGACATCGTCGCCACTCTCAGGCGCCGTTTCCCGGCGATCCGTGGGCCGAAGCAGGAGGATATTTGTTACGCCACGACGAACCGGCAGCAGGCGGTCAAGGCCATCGCCGCAAACTGCGATGCTTTGCTGGTGGTCGGCGCGCCCAATTCGTCCAACTCCGCCAGGCTGGTGGAGGTCGCCATCAAGGCCGGCTGCCGCCAGGCCATGCTGGTGCAGCGCGGGTTCGATGTGGATTGGCAGACATTGCAGGACGTCTCGCGCCTTGGCGTGACCGCTGGCGCCTCGGCGCCCGAAATCCTTGTCGAGGAAGTGATCGAGGCCTGCCGGGAACGCTTCGAGGTGACGATCAAAGAGGTGAGGGTGACCAGCGAGGACGTCCAATTCAAGCTGCCGCGAGAGCTGGCTCACGCCGCCACGCGGGCCTAGCGATCCGGCCGCCGAGGCCGTTCGGCCAGCTTCCCAAGCCAACTCCAGCGACGATTTCCCCATGGCCGTTTACACCGAGGTTTCCGACGAGGAGCTGCAGGCCTTCCTGCGGCACTACGACCTTGGCGAAGTGACCTCCTTCAAGGGCATCGCCGAAGGGGTCGAGAACTCCAACTACCTGCTGCGCACCACCAAGGGCAGCTACATCATGACCCTCTACGAGAAGCGCGTTCGCCCGGAGGACCTGCCCTACTTCCTCGGACTGATGGACCATCTCGCCGGCCGCGGCATCCGCTGTCCGACGCCATTGCGGGGCCGTGACGGAGACGCCCTGCGCCTGCTCTGCGGCCGGCCGGCGGTCATCGTCAGCTTCCTGGACGGGCTTTGGCCCCGCCGCATTCTGCCGGAGCACTGCCAGAAACTCGGCCAGGCCATGGCCGAGATGCACCTGGCCGGCGCGGACTTTGCGCTCAACCGGGAAAACAACCTCTCGGTCACGGGCTGGCGTCCGCTGTTCGAAGCCTGCGCGCCGAGCGCCGACCAGGTCCAAGAGGGCTTGGCCGACCAGCTCTCCGAGGAGTTGACTCATTTGGAAAAGGCTTGGCCGGAGGACCTACCGGGCGGCGTGATCCATGCCGATCTCTTTCCCGACAATGTCTTCTTCCTCGCCAACGAGCTCTCCGGCCTGATCGATTTCTATTTCGCCTGCAACGACTTTTTCGCTTACGACCTGGCGGTCTGTCTCAATGCCTGGTGTTTCGAACCGGACCGCGCCTTCAACATCACCAAGGCGCGGCTCATGCTGCAGGCGTACCGGCGGGTGCGCCCCATTTCGGACCAGGAGCTCGAGGCGTTGCCCCTGTTGGCGCGCGGCAGCGCCCTCAGATTCCTGCTGACGCGCCTCTACGATCTCTTGAACCATCCGACCGGCGCCCTGGTCGATCCGAAAGACCCACTTGAGTACTGGCACAAGCTGCGCTTTCATCAAGCCGTGCGTGGCCCCGGCGCCTACGGCCTCGACTGATTCGATGGCGACGAGCGAAGGGCGGATCGAGATCTTCACCGACGGGGCCTGCTCCGGCAATCCGGGGCCGGGCGGTTGGGGCGCGGTGATGCGGTTCAAGGGCGTGGAAAAGGAGCTGAGCGGCGGCGAGCCGGCAACCACCAACAACCGTATGGAGCTGATGGCCGCGATCGCCGCGCTGGAGGCCCTCAAGCGCCCGTCCGAGGTCGCGCTTACGACCGACAGCACCTATCTGCGCGACGGCATCACCCGTTGGATTCACGATTGGAAACGCCGGAACTGGAAGACCGCCGCCAAGAAACCGGTGAAGAACGTCGACCTCTGGCAGCGCCTGGAGGCCGCGATCGCGCCCCATCGGGTGACTTGGCATTGGGTGCGGGGGCACACGGGCCACCCGGAGAACGAGCGGGCCGACGCGTTGGCGCGCGCGGCCCTGGAGAGCCACCGCCGCCCTGCCGGGAATTGAGGGTTTAGGAGGCCTGGCTAGGAACTATAGCGCCGCGAGGATCGCTTCCGCGCTGGAGACCTCGAACGCACCGCCCTGTTCCACGTTCACGGCCGTCACCACGCCGTCATCGACGATCATGGCATAGCGCTGGGAGCGCAGGCCGAAGCCCCGGTTGTCGAGGTCCAGTTCCAGGCCGAGCGCCTTTGTGAAGACGGCGCTGCCGTCGGCCAGCATCAGCACCTTGTCCTCGACGCCTTGGTCCTTGCCCCAGGCGCCCATGACGAAGGCATCGTTGACCGAGAGGCAGGCGATGGTGTCGACGCCCTTGGCCCTGATCGCCTCGGCCTGCTGCACGAAGCCCGGCAGATGTTTGGCCGAGCAAGTTGGGGTGAAGGCGCCGGGAAGCGCGAAGAGAACCACCTTCTTGCCGCCGAACACCTCATCCGTCGAGATATCGGCCGGGCCGCTGTCGGTCATATGTTGCAGGGTCGTGCTTGGGACCTTATCGCCAACCTGTATCGCCATCATCGCTTTCCCCTTGTTCGCCTTGGAGCCGCCGCCCGCGCTTTCGTCGGGTCGATCCCTTCAATCCTTACCCTTGGGCCGATCCTTAACATTGGAGCAGCTTCACTGTCAGCCCTTTAGGCCGTTCCGGCTCTCATACCAAGTCTCGATATTGAACACCCATCTCATGGGGCGGAGCGGCCGGCCGGCTAGGAGCAATGGCCGCGGTGGTGTGGGGGGGCACCATAAGGCCTTTGCGACGACGTCGAGCGGGCCGGAGAGCGCGGTGAGATGGGTGTTCAATATCGAGATTTGGTATCATGGGCCGGCCAATTTTGGCAACCCGCCCGCCGCCTTGCCGGTCGCGGCCAGGACGGACTTCACGGTCAGCAGCTCCGGTAAGGTCTCGCCCGCCGGCGCACCGGGGCCGTAGACGACGTTGAAGGGGATGCCGTAGCGCCCGAAGGCCGCCAAATAGCCGGAGATCTCTTCGCTCGGCAAGGTCCAATCGGCGCGCATGCGCACAACCCCGTGGGCCTCGAAATCCTCGATCACGTCCGCCGTGTCGATCACCAGCTTCTTGTTGACCTGGCAGGTCAGGCACCAATCCGCCGTGACATCGACGAACACCACCTGGCCGGCAGCGACCCGGCGCGCGATCTCCGCCTGGTCGAAGGCGATCCAGCCATCTCCGGCGCCGGCATTGGCACCCGGCCCGGCCGGGGCGAAACCGACCGGCAGGACCAAGACGGCCAAAGCCAAGAGCGTCGCCAGCGCCGGGCCGAGCGACTTCTTGAGGCGCGTCCGAAACCCGAGGACCGCACCGAGCGAGAGCAACAGCGCACCGGCCAGGACCGCAGCCGCCATGGAAACCTGTCCGGCCAGCACACTCAACAGCCACACCGCCGTGCCCGCCAGCGCCAGCCCGAGAATTCGCCGCAGCGTGACCATCCAGGCCCCAGGGCGGGGCAAGCGGGTGGCCAGCCCGGGAAAGGCGGCCACGCAGATATAGGGCAGCGCGAGGCCGACCCCCAGGGCAGCGAAGACCATCAGGATCTCAACGGGCCCCCGGGCCAAGGCAAAGCCCACCGCCGTGCCCAGGAAGGGAGCCGAACAGGGGGTCGCCAGCAGGGTGGCGAAGGCGCCCGCCGAGAAGTGGCCGACCAGGCCATGGCCCTGGCCGCCGCCGGCCACGTCGGCGAGCGCCCGCGGCAAGGGAATCTCGAAGAATCCGAACAGGTTACAGGCGAACAGCGTGAGCAGCACGGCCATCGCGGTCAAGAACAGCGGCTGCTGGAACTGGATGCCCCAGCCGGCCGCCATGCCGCCGGCCTTCAAGCCGATCGCGACTCCCGCCAGCACCAGGAAGGAGAACAGAATGCCGGCGGCGGACGCCAGGAAACTGAACCGCACGTCGCCCCGGTCCCGGCCGCCCTGCTTCACCACCGACAGCAGCTTGATCGACAGCACCGGCAAGACGCAGGGCATGAGGTTGAGAATCAAGCCGCCCAGAACGGCCAAGGCCAACATCTGCAGGAGAGTCCCGGCATCGACCGGGACCGGGCTCGCCATACCCGGCGCATAGCGCGTGACGGCGACCTGCTCCATGCTCCGCCGACCGTCGGTCAGCGTCAAGGTGACCATCTTGCCCTCGAGCACGCCCTCGGCCAGCAGCCCACGTTCGCTGCGGAGCCGGAGCACGGCTTCTTGCCGGCCCTCCGCGAACGCGACCTCCGGCGCGGCAAAGAGATAGCCCGGCGGCCCTTCGACCAAGAGATCCGGCGCCTCGAAGGGTATCTCCGAACGCGCCACCACCTCGAGAACCGGATCCTCCGGATCGCCGACCAGCATGGCGCTGGCGAGGGCAAGACCCGCGGCCCGGCCGTCGCCAGGCACCAGCCGCTCGGCCTGGGAGATCAGGAACCCCTCGGCCGAAGGCGGGATGCCGCCGGCCGGCAGGTCCAGCGCAAGCGTCCCGTCGTGGGGTATGCAAATGTCCGAGCAGATTAGATAGGTGAGCTGCGCCGTGAGACGCACCGGCTCACCGGCCCGCTCGGCGCGGGCGTGGATCGGCAAGACGACCTCGCCGGAATAGCCGAAGGTGTCCAGGCCGAACAGGGTGAAGCGGTGCGGCGCCGGCCAGCGCATCTCGGCCGACGACAAATTGTCCGATCCGGACCAGTCGACGGCCGGCGGGATGCCGGCCTCGCCCGGGGTACGCCAATAGATCTTCCAGCCCGGCTCGAGGCTGAACTGAAGACCAAGGCGCAGTTCGTCGGCGGACTGCCCGCCGGACTCATCTGTAGACTGCCCGCCCCCGGCCGCCAGAAGCCGCACGCGGGCCTGGTCGTGGTCCAGCCATTGGCTCGTCAAGGCGCCGGCCGGCCCCAGTCCCGCTGCCATGAAAAAAATCGCCAGGAGCAGCCTGGCAAGGCTTCGCATGGGCCGTCCCGCTCCATAGAGTTGCTTTGTCATGCGCGCAGTACTAGTTAACCTGAAAGTCATCTAATATATAGTAACCATTAGGCAACTTGAGGACCTCACATTCACGTGTTGTCAGCCGTTCCGTCCGACCGGCCAGGTCGACGCGGAGGGGCGCCGTAATCCGGTGCGAACGGGCCTGTTACGGCAGAATTTGGCAAGGTAGGGTCATAGGGTTTCCGCCGGATCGAGCCAACCTCTGAACGCCATGAACGACCAAGAAGAAGGATATCTCACCGGCCAGCTGCTGATCGCCATGCCTGGCATGGCCGATCCGCGCTTTGCGAGAACGGTGGTCTACATCTGTGCCCACAACGAAGAGGGCGCCATGGGCCTGGTCGTCAATCGCTTGATCGGCTCCATCACCTTCCCGGATCTGCTGGAGCAGCTTGACATCGAAAGCGCCGGCCTGGGCGAAGACATTGAGGTGCACTTCGGCGGACCGGTCGAGTCCGGGCGCGGCTTCGTGCTTCATTCCGCCGAATACGAGCAGGACGGGACCCTCAAGGTCACCAATCTGATGTCACTGACCGCCACCATCGATATCTTGCGCGATATCGCGTCCGGCGGCGGTCCGCGCCACAGCATGCTGGCCTTGGGCTACGCAGGCTGGGGTCCGGGGCAGTTGGATTCGGAAATTCAGGCCAACGGCTGGCTGAATGTGGAGGCTGACGAAGGTCTGGTGTTCGATCAGAATCTCGATGGCAAATGGGAACGGGCCATCTCGAAGCTCGGAATCGACCCCTCCATGCTCTCCGGCGACGCCGGCCACGCCTGACAAGAAAATCCCGGCCCACCCG
>JAUVQB010000024.1 GCA_030598385.1 Alphaproteobacteria bacterium
ATCGATCTGGCCGACCTTACGGTGGCTATAGCCGAGGTAGTTGAAAGCGTCGGCGCTCTTGGGTTGCGCAGCCACGACCTTCTCCAACAGGGGAATGGCCTCGGCATAGCTGCCCGCGTCGATCAGAGACCTGGCCTTGGTGTAGTTCGGGTCGGGAGGCGGAGCGCTCGAACCGCCGCCGAACGACAAGGCCGGGCCGGCCGCCACAGCCAAGCCGATCGCGACGAGGCCCACGAACTGAACGATTTTCGCCATGACCTCACTCCGATGATGGTCGCACTTGGTACGGATTATCGAAACCGCGCCCGTCCGGTCAACACAAGCTGGCGTGATCGGTGTATGAGGAACCCCGTAAGCCGGGCGCGGGGCGGAGTGTCGAGATGGCGGGGTTGGATGCGGTCATGGATGTGAATTTCGGCCTCACGGCGGCGGACTACGGGCGGTTCCGCGCCGGCTTTCCGGCGAGCCTGTTCGTCCGTCTGGAGGCCGAGGGCGTGATCGAGCCGGGGCTCCGGGTGCTCGATCTGGGCACCGGCACCGGCAGTTTGGGACGCGGCTTCGCCCGGCGCGGCTGCGCTGTCGTGGGACTCGACCTGTCGCCGGACATGATTGCCGAGGCGCGTGCGCTGGATGCCGCGGCCGGCTTTGCCGGCGCCTATCTGGCCGGCAGCGCCAACCGGGTCGGACTCGCCTCTGAGGCCTTCGACACCGTGGCGGCGGGGCAGTGCTGGCACTGGTTCGACCGCGCGGCGGCGGCCGGGGAGGCGCGGCGCCTCCTGAAGCCCGGCGGCCGCCTGGTGATCGCCCACTTCGACTGGATCCCGCTGCCCGGCAACCTGGTCGAGGCGACGGAAAGCCTGATCCGGGAGCACAACCCGGACTGGGCCTTCGGGGGCGGCAACGGGCTCCACCCCGACTGGCTGGCCGATGCCGCCATGGCCGGCTTCGAAGGCCTTGAGACCTTCTCGTTCGATGAGGCCGTCACCTACAGCCACGAGGCCTGGCGCGGCCGCATCCGCGCCAGCGCGGGGGTCGGCGCCAGCCTGCCGCCCGCGTGCGTCGCGGCCTTCGATTCCGCCCTGGCGGCCGTGCTGGCGGAGCGCTTTCCCGACGACCCCCAGGCGGTCCCGCACCGGGTCTTCTGCATGACGGCCTGGGCGCCGTAAGGCGCCCTTTCTTCGTCCACTGGGGCGCCTTGAGGCGCCTTTTCCTGATCCAACGGACCTCTTAGACTGGCGGCCATGTTCGCGGACCTGCTCGATTACGACATGCCCCTTTGGCGGCCGCCCTCGGAGGGGCGGAACCTGATCATCCAGGCGACCATCGGCTGCTCGTTCAACCGCTGCAGCTTCTGCTCCATGTATCGGAGCAAGCAGTTTCGCGCGCGCGGGCTCGACGAGGTCTTCGCCGACATCGAGCGGTCCGCCAAGATCTGGCCCGAAGCCTCGCGCGTGTTCCTCGCCGACGGCGACGCCCTGGTGCTGCCCATCGAGCAGCTGCACCGCATTCTCGACAAGCTTGCCGAGAGCTTTCCGGCGCTCGCCCGGGTCTCCAGCTACGCGCTCCCGGCCAACCTGATCAAGAAGTCGGTGGAGGAGCTCGAGTCCCTGATGGCGCGCAAGCTGAGCCTGGTTTACTACGGCATCGAGTCGGGCTCCCACGAGATCCTCAAGCGGATCACCAAGGGCGCCAGCCCGCGCGCCATGGTCGACGGTCTGACCAAGGCCAAGGCGGCCGGCCTCAAGGTCTCGGCGACGGTGATCCTGGGCCTCGGCGGGCGGGACCGCTGGCGCGAGCACATCGACGCCACCGCCGAGCTGATCAACCGGGTGGCGCCCACCTACCTCTCGACCCTGCAGCTCGGCCTCGAACCCGGGGTGCGCGAGGAGTTTTTCAAGAAGTTCGCCGAGCCCTTCGCGTTCCAGGACGATGCCGCGATCCTCGAGGAGCAGGCGCGACTGATCGCCCAGCTCGAACCGCCGAGCCCGGTGATCTTTCGCTCCAATCACGCCTCCAACGCCCTGCCGCTCGCCGGCACCCTGCCGAAGGACCGCGACCGTCTGCTGACGGAAATCATGGCGGCGCGGGCGGGCGAGATCCCGCTCAGGCCGGACTGGGCGCGCAGCTACTGAAATCGCCCCAATCGAAGATCGACGGCCCCGTCAGTCCATTCGGCCCGCCTCTTCTTCGAGCTCGTCCAGGTCGCGGGCGTCGATCACGCGGCGCGCCAAGTCGAGGCCGAAGCCTTGACGGGCCAGGGCGGCAAGATCCTTCAGTCGTTTAGCTTCGCGCTCGGCCTCGGGACGAAAGGGGCCGAGGCGTCTGCGGCGGGCGTAGGCCAGGCCGGCGGCCAGGTCGGGATCGGCGGCGTCCTGCGCAAGCGCCGCCAGGGCCGCGTCGGCGTCCTCGGCCCCGACGCCCTTGGCGCGCAGCCTGGCGCGGATGCCGGCGAGCGAGGCGCCGCGCCGGTTGAGGCGCCGCGCCATGGCGAGGGCATAGGCGGAATCGTCCAGGAGGCCCAGGCCGGCGAGCCGGTCGATCAGCGCCTCCACGGCCGCGGCGCCGGCCGCGGGGTCGGTGCCGTGAAACCGGGCCGAACGCGCCACCCGGGCGAGCAGGATCCGCCGCAGATGACCCGCCGGCGCGGCGTAGCGGGCCAGGTAGGCATGGGCCGCGCGCTCCAGAGTCTCGGGCGTCGCCACTGCCGGCCTCCGCCGCCGCGCCGCGCCTGACGGCTTGCGGTCGGTCGTCTTGCCGGTTATCTCATCGGACATGGACCCCACCGTGTCATCTTCTCAGTCGCCTTCCCCTCCACCAGATGCGCAGCCTGTGGCGCGCGAGCTGGGCGCCGTCAACTGGCGCGGCCTTTGGACCCTCTACGCCAAGGAGGTGCGCCGTTTCCTCAACGTCTCCACCCAAACGATCTTGGCGCCGGTCGTCACCAGCCTTCTGTTCCTCGCCATTTTCACCCTCGCCCTCGGGCGCACGATACCGTCCTTGGGAAGCGTCAGCTTCGCCGAGTTCCTGGCGCCCGGCCTCATCATGATGGCGATCCTTCAGAACTCCTTCGCCAACACCTCCTCCTCGCTGGTGATCTCCAAGATCCAGGGCAATATCGTCGACCTCCTCATGCCGCCGCTGTCGCCCAGCGAGCTGACCCTGGGTTTGGCCAGCGGCGGCCTTTCGCGCGGCCTGATCGTAGGCCTGTCTGTCGGCCTTGGCATGTGGGTCTTCATTCCCATCGGCCTTTACGATCCCGTCTTCGTGGTGTTTCACGCGGTCAACGCCTCGCTCATGCTGGCGCTTCTCGGCATGGTGGGCGGCATCTGGGCCGAGAAGTTCGATCACATCGCCGCGGTCACCAACTTCGTCATCACGCCGATGTCGTTCCTCTCCGGCACCTTCTATTCCATCGAGCGCCTGCCCGGCAACTGGCAGCTGATCGCCCTCTTGAATCCCTTCTTCTACCTGATCGACGGCTTTCGCTACGGCTTCATCGGCCACGCCGACGGCTCGCTCTGGGTCGGCGCCCTGGTGGTTCTGACCGTCAACGCCGGGCTCTGGACACTGGTCCATCGCATGATCTCGACCGGCTACCATCTCAAGCCCTGAGGAGCCGGAAGGATGGAGCCCAATCCATCGCTCGCGCCCCGTTCGTTCGGGCGGCTGAACGGCCGGGGCGTATGGACTCTGATCTACCGCGATTTGCGGCGTTACTGGAAGTACGGCGTCGAGTCGATCGGCGGACCGATCGTCTCCAGCCTGCTGTTCCTGGCGGTCTTCGTGCTCGCTCTGGGCGGCCAGGGCGAGGCCGGCGGCGGTCTCACCTTCGTGCAGTTCGTCGCGCCGGGCATCGTCATGTTCGCGCTGATGCACAGCGGCTTCTTCAACGGCGCGGCACCACTGGTCCACGACAAGCACGAGGGCATGATCCAGGACGTGCTGTCCGCCCCCCTCAACGCTTTTGAAGTGGCCGCCGGATACGGGCTGTCGGCGACCCTAAATGCGCTGGTCACTGGAGTTGCGGTGCTAGCCGCCATGACGCCCTTCGTCGACCTGCCGTTTGGCCAACCCCTGGTCGCGCTGCTGTTCGCCGTGGCGGGGGCGGCCCTGTTCGGCCTGACAGGCGTCCTGATCGGTCTCTGGGCCGATAAGTGGGACCACTATAGCGCCGCCGAATCCTTCCTGATCCTGCCGCTCGGCGTGCTCTCGGGCGCCTTCTTTCCGCTCGATAGCCTGCCCGCCTTGGCGCGGACGCTGATCCTTTTCAACCCGGCGTTCCACGTCATCGACGGCGTGCGCTATGGCTTGACCGGCTACGCCGCCTGGTCGCCCGCGGCGAGCCTCGCCGTTCTGCTGATTGCGGATCTGGCGCTGGCGTGGCTTGTCTGGCGGCTCATCGCCATCGGCTATAAGATCAAACCCTAGGACCCAGAGGGACCGGCGGTCGCAAACGGCCCGTTTACTCTTGGTGTTTACCTTGCCCGAACGAACACCCGATTCGACAGCCAGCAGGAACCGCGACATGGCCTCGATGCGACCGAATGAACATTGGACTTTCAAGGGGTTACGGCCCGGGTTCCGGGGGTTCCGGGGACTCACGGGGCTCGCCCTTGGCCTCGCCGTCGTCCTCATGGCGGTCGGCCGCCCGGCGCCGGCCGGCACGGAGATGCCGTACGGCCACGGTCTGCTGTGGCAGATCGACGGCGCGGGCCCGGCGCCCAGCTACCTCTTCGGCACCATGCATACGGCCGACGAGGAGGTGACGGACCTGGCGCCCCCTGTCGTGGACGCCTTCGCGCAGGCGCGAAGTTTGAGCCTCGAGGTGATCATGACGCCGGAGGCGCGGATGAGCTTGGCCTTCGCCATGATGCTCTCCGACGGCCGCACGCTGGAGCAGGTGGTGGGCCCGGAGCTGTTTGAGCGCACCGTTACGGCCGGGCGGCCCTACGGCTTCGGCCAGGACCAGCTTCGCCTGTTCAAGCCTTGGGCGGTCATGACGCTTCTGAGCCTGCCGCCCTCGGAGATCAAACGCCAGGCGGCCGGCGAAAAAGCGCTCGATCACCGCCTGCAGGAGACCGCCACCGAGCGCGGCCTGGCGCTGCACGGCCTGGAGCAGATCGACGAACAGATCTCCATGTTCAATGACATGGCGGAGGCCGATCAAATCGCCATGCTGGATGCGACCATTGCGCAAAGCGACCAGGTGGAGCTGATATTCGAAGAGATGCGCGGCGCCTACCTGGACCAGCATCCGGCCCAGATCTTCGAGCTGATGCAGGCCCAGCAGACAGGCTTCGATCCGGTGCTGGTGGAGGCCTTCACCGAGCGTCTACTGGACGAGCGCAACGAACGTATGACTGAACGCATGCAGCCGCGCCTCGCCGAAGGCGGCGCTTTCATCGCCGTCGGCGCGCTCCACCTGCCCGGTGAAAGCGGCATCCTGAAACTTCTGGAAGGCCGCGGCTACCAGCTCACCCGTCTCTACTGAGTCGTCTCGACGCCCCCTCCCCCGGTGCAGTGGCCCGTTAAGAGCCAGGACCCGCTGACGGCGAAGAAGGCCTTTTCCGGCGTCTGGGCGAACTCTTCGATGTGGAGGTACTTGACCCCCTGGTAGGGGCCGTAGACCTCGAAGACCGAAAGCACCTTGAAGGCCTGCTTGTTGGATCCCTTGTCGATCACCATCCGCTCCTGAGCTTGCTCGTTGCTGAGCTCGAAGCCGGAGATGACGCCGCTGGAACGGTCGACCGAGAAGCGCTCGCCGATCAGATCCGAATTATCGTTGCGCACAAATTCGGCGTTCGCGAACCTGTAGAAGCCCTCGACCTCGCAACTGTAGCGCCCCTCGCCGGCGGCGGCCTCGAGGCGGGCCGCGAGCAAGAAAATCAGAGCCGCAAGGATCGCGCGCATCTAGAGGCCCTCGCTAGAAAGTTTCCGCTTCGCTAGGTCTCTGCTCCGCACTGGGCCGGCGCCGATCAACACGGAACCGCTTTAGGCGGTCGGCGGCAACCATCGCGCGCCCCTCGCATGATCAAGCGGCGCAAGCGATAATCTTATCCCCTTGGCCAATGCGCCGAAACGCTCTTGTCGGGGAAGAGACACAGACCGGAACTCCGCCGCTTGGCTCTGGTTGACAGGGCGGGGGCGAGGGCGTCTATTGGCGCCTTTTCCCGCGAGGGTGCCACCTGAAACGAGGATTCGACGCCGATGAGCGATGCCCTGATGCCCACCTACGCGCGCGCCGAGCTGGCCTTCGAGCGCGGCCAGGGCCCCTATCTGTTCGACGTCGAGGGGCGGCGTTATCTCGACTTCGCGGCGGGCATCGCGGTGAATTCGCTCGGCCATGCCCATCCCCACCTGGTGGCCGCACTGAGCGGCCAGGCCGCGAAGCTGTGGCACTGCTCCAACCTCTACCGCATCCCGGAGGGCGAGCGCCTGGCCGAGCGCCTCTGCGCGGCGAGCTTCGCCGAGCGGGTGTTTTTCTGCAATTCGGGCGCCGAGGCGATGGAATGCAGCTTCAAGGCGGTCCGCCGGCACCACGACGCGCGGGGCGCGCCCGAGCGCTACCGCATCGTCACCCTGACCGGCGCGTTTCACGGGCGCACGCTCGCCACCCTCTCGGCGGCGGCCAATCCGAAGCATTTGGCGGGATTCACACCCGCCGTCGACGGATTCGACCAGGTTGCCTTCGACAACATGAACGAGTTGCGCGCCGCGATCACGCCCGAGACCGCCGCCGTGCTGATCGAGCCGGTCCAGGGCGAGGGCGGAATCCGGGTGGCCTCGCCCGAGTATCTCAAGGCCCTGCGCCAGGTCTGCGACGAGTTCGGCCTGCTGCTGGTGTTCGACGAGGTCCAATGCGGCGTCGGCCGGACCGGGCGTTTCTTCGCCTACGAATCGGCCGGGGCCGCGCCCGACGTGATGGCCGTGGCCAAGGGCCTGGGCGGCGGCTTCCCGGTCGGCGCCTGCCTGACCACCTCTGCGGTCGGCGACTGCATGACCGGTGGCAGCCATGGCAGCACCTTCGGCGGCAATCCGCTCGCCATGGCGGTCGCCAACGCCGTGCTCGACGTGGTGCTGGCGGACGGCTTCCTGCCGCGGGTCGCGGAGATCGCCGGTCTCCTGCGCGCGCGCCTGGAAGCCCTTGTGGCGCGTCATCCGGACGTTCTGACGGAGGTGCGCGGCGCCGGGCTGCTGCTCGGCCTGCGCTGCAAAGTGGCCAATAGGGACGTGCTGGACGCTGTTCGCGCCGAGGGCCTCCTGGCCGTCACCGCCGGCGACAATGTGCTGCGCCTGGCGCCGCCGTTGATTATCGACGACAGCCACGTGGAGGAAGCCGTCGACATCCTCGACCGCGTGTGCGGCGGATTGGCCGGGTCGAACTGACATGGCCGGACCCAAGCATTTTCTCGATATCGACCGCTTCGAGGGCGATACCCTGAGAGACATTCTCGACGTGGGGCGGTCGTTCAAGGCGGGCACGCCGCCCGACGGCGAGCCTCAGCCGCTGGCGGGCAAGGCGCTGGCGCTCATCTTCGAGAAGCCCTCGACCCGGACCCGGGTCTCCTTCGAGGTCGGCATCCGCCAGCTCGGCGGCGACGCGGTGGTGCTGGAGCCCAGCAGCACCCAGCTCGGGCGCGGCGAGACGGTGGCCGACACGGCGCGCGTGATGTCGCGCTACGTGGACGCCATCGTGATCCGCACGGTCAAGGAGGCGCATCTGCTGGAGCTCGCCGAACACGCCACCGTGCCGGTCATCAACGGCCTCACCGACCGCACCCATCCCTGCCAGCTGATGGGCGACGTGATGACCTTCGAAGAGCATCTGGGCGCGATCGCGGGGCGCACCATCGCCTGGTGCGGCGACGGCAACAACATGGCGAGCTCCTGGATTCAAGCGGCTGTACGCTTCGGCTTCGAGCTGCGCCTGGCTTGCCCCGAACCGCTCTCGCCGCCGCAGGACGTGCTCGACTGGGCCGCCCGTGAAGGGGGCCGGGTTCTGGTCACCTCGGATATGGCCGAAGCGTTGGACGGCGCCGATTGCGTGGTCACCGACGTCTGGGTCTCGATGCAGGACGACGACAAGCGGCCCGACCGCCATAACCTGCTGCGATCCTACCAGATCGACGACGCGGCGATGGCGATGGCGAAACCGGAGGCCATCTTCATGCATTGCCTGCCGGCCCATCGCGGCGAGGAGGTGGCGGCTTCGGTGATCGACGGTCCCCAGTCGGTGGTCTGGGACGAGGCGGAGAACCGCCTGCACGCGCAGAAGGGCATCCTTCTCTGGTGCATGAAGTGAGTTCAGCGAAGGCGACTACGGATCCGCGCGACGAGGCGCCGTTCGACAAAGGGCTGATCGCCGGCGATTTCGTGCGGCCGTTTCTGCTGGAAATCCCCGGCCTGCTGGGCCGCTTGGTACGGCTCGGGCCGGTGGTGGATACGGTGCTGACGCGCCACGATTATCCCGAGCCGGTAGCACGGCTGCTGGGGGAATTTCTGGCGCTGGCGGGCACCCTCTCGAGCCTGCTCAAATACCAGGGGACCTTCACGCTGCAGACCAAGGGCGACGGGCCGGTTCGGCTAATGGTGGCCGACGTTACCTCCGATGGTGAGCTTCGGGGCTATGCCGAGGTCGACCCGGCGGGCCTCGAGATGGCGCGCGCCGCCGAAGGCGGCCCAGAGGCGCCCGGGGGGGTTGCCGAGGTCGCGCGCTGGCTCGGCAGCGGCTACATGGCGTTCACCGTCGACCTGGCGCCCGATGGCGAACGCTACCAGGGCATCGTCGAGCTTACCGGCGACAGTCTGGCCGATTGCGTCAATCACTACTTCCGCCAGTCGGAGCAGCTTAAAACCGGCTTCAAGCTGACCGCCGGCCGCGGCGCCGGGAAGTGGCGCGCCGGGGCGCTGTTCCTGCAGCAGATGCCGGAGTCCGGCGGCGCCTGGACGCCCGGCTTGCCGGGCGAGCCGGAGGAGATCGTGCTCGGGAGCAGCGAGGAAGACGATTGGCGCCGGGCGCTCGCCTTCATGGCGAGTTGCAGCGACGAAGAGCTGTTGAGTGAAACGTTGGCCGCCGACGACCTGCTTTACCGCCTGTTCCACGAGGAGCGGGTGCGGGTCTACCGGGTGCGGCCGCTCAGCCTGGGCTGCCGCTGTTCGCGAGCGCGCCTGGAGACGGTCCTGCGGTCCCTGCCCCCCGACGAGGTGCGCGAGATGACGGTGGACGGCGAGGTGGTGATGACCTGCCAATTCTGCAACGTCGATTTCCGGTTCAACGATGCGGCGCTGGACGACATCTATGCGTCTTGATTTTGCCGTTATTTGCGGGCAGGTATCGGGCTCTTGGCAAATCGAATCCGGAGTCGCCGTTCCGCCGTGAGCTTATCCCGCTTGTCCGTTCCACCATGGATTGCGCCGGGGCTCGCCCTGGCCCTGGCGTTTGTGACGACGGCCTGCAATACGCCGCCGCCGCAGACCGATTTTCCGGAAATCACCTATAAGCACCGGCCGGCCATTCGCTTCGACGTGGGCGAGGTCGTGGTGGAGCGAGTTTATGTGCCGCCGCTCGACAAACCGAACGTCGACCACCTGATGCCCAACCCGCCCGTGGTCCTCGCCATACGCTGGGCGCAGGACCGTTTGGTGGCCAACGGCCAAGCCGACCAGCTGGTGTACAGAATCATCGACGCTTCGGTTGTCGAGATCGAGCTGCAGGGCGAGTCCGGCCTGCAAGGGGTTTTCACCGTGTCCCAGTCGGAGCGCTACAACGCCCGCTTGGCGGTCGAGGTGGAGCTGGTCGAGGACGACGGCTTCAGCCGGTCCATCGTCAAGGCCGAGGCGGAACGCTCCATCACCATTCCCGAAGACGCGAGCGTCCACGATCGGGAGCAGATCTGGTTCAAGCTGAGCGAGATGGTGATGAACGACCTTGATGCCGAGCTGGAAAAATCCCTTTACCAACACATGGCCGCCCACATCGTCAATTGATTGCCGATCGCCCCGGAGGGGCAGCGCGACGTACTTGAGCCGGTCCCTGGTCCCGGGAGGGGGCTTATACCAAGTCTTGATGATACTGACCCATAGGGATCGCCCCTGGGACGCGTCGGAGGGCGTCAGCAAGCCTTGGAGATGTCCCGCATCGCCCCCGGATCGACCCGCGGCTTGCTTCCTACCCGACACGGCCCTGGGGCGATCCCTATGGGTCATTATCATCAAGATTTGG
>JAUVQB010000187.1 GCA_030598385.1 Alphaproteobacteria bacterium
CACCTCGATTTCTTGTTGTAACTCAGATATTTCCTCGGCGGCCTTCGCGAAGACCTCGAGCGTGCTGGGCCAGTCGAAGCCGACCCGGGCGGCGCGTTTCTGCAGCTTGAGCGCCCGCAGCAGCGCCGGCAGGCCGAGCGCCACGCCATCCAGCGCGCTGGCAGCGCCTTCGGTCGTTTCCTTGGCGCGCTCGTCGGCCTTCAGATCCTCCCAATGGACGGTCTGGGCCGCGGCGCCGGAAACTTGCTTGTCGCCGAATACATGGGGATGACGCCTTACCATCTTGTCGACGATGCCCCGGACCACGTCGTCGAAGGCGAAGCTGCCGGCTTCCTCGGCCATGCGGGCGTGGAACACCACCTGGAGCAGGAGGTCGCCAAGCTCGTCCTGCAGCGCGGCCATGTCGCCGCGCTCGATCGCCTCGGCCACCTCGTAGGCTTCCTCGATGGTGTAGGGCGCGATGGTGCGAAAGGTCTGCTCCATGTCCCAGGGGCAGCCACGCGCGGGATCGCGCAGCCGCGCCATGACCTCGAGGAGCTGTTCAAGGGAGGCGGCCTTCGCCGCTGTTTCTTCTGGCGGGCTCATGGTGCGCGGGAGATTACTAAAGGCTGCGGGACGGAAAAAGGGCACCGCCTGGGGATAACTGAAGAAAGGCGGCCAAGCGCCTGATAGGGCAGTAAAAATCGCCGAAACCGAGGCTCCCTGCGAAATCTGATGTTTTGCGCATAATGTATATTATGGAAAATATGAGGTGGGATAAAGGATAGCGCTTTTCAGGGATTTCCATGGGAATTCTTCCACCGACCGCCCCTCAATCGTCGATTTCGATCACCAACCCATCATACCCCGGCTCGACGCCCGGCGGGCAGCGCGACAGAAGTTCGTCGTAGTCCACCTCGTGGTTCATGTGGGTGAGGATGGCTCGCTCGGGATTCACTCGCGCGATCCATTCTATGGTCCGGTCGAAGTGCGTGTGGGTCGGATGGGGCTTGAAGCGCAGGCAGTCGACGATCCAGAGTTTCACCCCCGCGAGCGCCGCGAAGGCCGCCTCGTCCAGGCTCGAGAGGTCCGTCGAATAGGCCGCCGGGCCGAAGCGGTAGCCCAGCGTGGTGTCGGGCCCGTGGGTCTGTTGGAAGGGAACGACGCCGACCTCGCCGACCTGAAAGGGCCCGTCTACCAGACGGTCGCTCAGCATCGGCGGATAGAGGCTGTTGGGCTTCCGGCTGGAGGCGAAGACGTAGTCGAAGCGCCGGGTCAGCCGCTCCCGGGTCTTGGCGTCCATATAGGCGTCGATCGGCCCGCCCTGGCTGAAGGCGAGCGCGCGCAGGTCGTCGATGCCGTGGCAATGGTCGCCGTGGGCGTGGGTATACAATAGCGCGTCGAGCCGCGTGATCCCGTTGTCGAGGAGCTGCAGGCGCAGGTCCGGCGAGGTGTCGACCAGGATCGAGGTGGCGCCCTCCTCCACGTGGCCCGCCTCCACATGAATCGAGACGCGCCGGCGGCGGTTCTTCGGGTTCGTGGGATCGCAGGCGCCCCAATCGCCGCCGGGTTCTCTCGCGGCCAAGGGCACGCCGCCGGAGCCGCCGCAGCCGAGGATCGTGACTTTCATGGGCTCGCCCTCATGTCGCCCGTCATCCATCCGCGGCCGGGGATGCCTTGGCGAACAGGCGAAAGAAGTTCTCGCTGGTGATGCGGGCGAGCTCCTGGGCCGGCAGGCCGAGCAGCTCGGCGACGAAGGCGGCAGTGTGGGCCACGTAGGCCGGCTCGTTCTTCTTGCCGCGCACCGGCACCGGCGCGAGGTAGGGCGCATCGGTCTCCACCAGGATGCGCTCCAGCGGCAGGCCCTTGGCAATGGCGCGCAGCTCTTCCGCCTTCTTGAAGGTGACGACGCCGGAGAGCGAGATATAGAGGCCCAGTTCGAGGGCGGCCTCGGCCAGCGCGCGCCCGGCGGTGAAGCAGTGGATGACGCCGGGATAGGCCCCCTCTCCCGCCTCGCTCCTCAGGATCTCGATCGTGTCTTCATCCGCGTCCCGGCTGTGGACGATGAGCGGCAGGCCGGTCTCCCGCGACGCCTCGATGTGGGTGCGGAAGCTCAGGCGTTGGGCTTCTCTCGCGCTGTTGTCGTAGTAGTAGTCGAGGCCGGTCTCGCCGATGCCGATCACCTTGTCGTCGCCGGCGAGCTCGATCAGGCGGGCCGGATCGCCCTGGCCCTCGGCGTCCGCGTCGTGGGGATGAACGCCGGCCGAGCAGTAAACTCGCTCGAAGCGTCCGGCGATGGCGCGCACGCGCTCGAACTCGCTGAGCCGGGTGCAGATGGTGACCAGCGTGCCGACGCCGGCCGCCTCGGCCCGTGCCACCACGGCATCCAACTCTTCGCCGTCCTCCAGGTAGTCGAGATGACAATGGGAATCGACCAGTTTG
Organism: Alphaproteobacteria bacterium; assembly: GCA_030598385.1. GTDB lineage: Bacteria > Pseudomonadota > Alphaproteobacteria > Kiloniellales > JAKSDN01 > CALJXB01. The sequence goes on from JAUVQB010000187.1 coordinate 2,422, forward strand.
GGAGAATCGACCAGCATCGAGAGTCAGGCCGCGGTCTCGTCGAGGTAGCGCGGGAACACGCCCTGGGGCTTGGGCAAGGCGGTGCCGGGTCGAAGCGCCCCGGCGAGGTCGGCGAAGCTGCGCCGCTCCGCCGGCTGGCCCAACTGGTCGAGCAGGCTCGACATGGCGTCCGGCATCACCGGCTGGGTGAGGATCGCCAGGTGCTTGACCGTCTCCAGCACGGTATAGAGCACCGTCGCCATGCGCGCCGGGTCCGACTTGCGCAAGGCCCAGGGCGCCTGCTCGTCGACGTAGCGGTTGGCGGCGCCGACGACTTCCCAAGTCATTTCCAACGCCCGGTGGAAGGCCTGCACCTCATAGGCCGCGCGCAGCCGCCCCGCGAGTTCCCGCGCCGCGGTCAGCAGGGCCTCGTCGGCCGCGGTGAAGCCGCCCGGCTCCGGCACTTGGCCGCCGCAGTTCTTGGCCACCATGGAGAGCACCCGCTGGGCCAAATTGCCGAAGTCGTTGGCCAGGTCGTTGTTGATGCGCCCGACGACGGCCCGATAGGAGAAGTCGCCGTCGTTGCCGAAGGGCACCTCGCGCAAGAGGAAGTAGCGCACCTGGTCCAAGCCGTAGCGCTTCACAATTTCGAAGGGGTCGATCACGTTGCCGAGCGACTTGGAGATCTTCTGGCCCTCGCTGGTCCACCAGCCGTGGGCGAATACCCGCTTGGGCGGCGCGACCCCGGCGGCCATCAGGAAGGCCGGCCAGTAGACGGCGTGGAAGCGCAGGATGTCCTTGCCGACCATGTGGAGGACCGCCGGCCAGAAGGTCGAGAAACTCTCGCTCTCTTCGTCGGGGTATCCGATTGCGGTAATGTAGTTTGTGAGCGCGTCGAGCCAAACGTACATGACGTGGTCCGGATCGTCCGGCACAGGCACGCCCCAGCTAAACGTCGTGCGGCTGACCGAGAGGTCGCGCAGGCCCGACTTGACGAAGGCGATCACCTCGTTGCGCCGGCTTTCGGGCATAATGGCGTCGGGTTCGCGCTCGTAGAACGCGAGCAGCCGGTCGCCCCAGTCCGACAGCCGGAAGAAATAGGACGGCTCCTCGACCCAGTCGACCGGCGCGCCCGAGGGCGCGATAAAGGAGCCGTCCGGCTGCTTGGTGAGTTCGTTCTCGCCGTAGAAAGCCTCGTCGCGCACGGCGTACCAGCCGGCGTAGGTGCCCAGGTAGATGTCGCCCGCCTCCATCAGCTTGCGCCAGACCGCCTGGCAGGCCCGCTTGTGGCGCGGCTCGGTGGTACGGATGAAATCGTCGTTCGTGCAGTTCATGACCTGCGCCAACTGGCGGAAGTTCCCCGACACCCGGTCGGTGAAGGCCTGGGGTTCCATGTCGGCTGCCTGGGCGGACTTCTCGACCTTCTGGCCGTGATCGTCGGTGCCGGTCAAAAAATGCACCCGGTAGCCGTCGAGCCGCTTGAAGCGGGCCAGCACGTCGCAGGCGATCGTCGTGTAGGCGTGCCCGATGTGGGGCGCGTCGTTCACGTAGTAGATCGGCGTCGTGATGTAAAAGGGTGTCTGATCCGGCCCCGGCATCCGCCTGTCCTTTTCCCGCGCACCTGATGCCCGGCATTGCGAACGCCGCGGGGATCACTTCGCGCGCGCCAGCGCCTCCAGTTCCAAAAAGGCCGCAAGCAGCGCCTGCTTGCGGTCCAGATTGGCGCTCTCGACACGGGCCAAGAGGTGGCTCACCTTGTCCCATAGCG
>JAUVQB010000140.1 GCA_030598385.1 Alphaproteobacteria bacterium
CGGCGCCGATCTCGCCTGGATGCAGCGCATGGCCGGCTACTCCGAGGCGGAGAACCTGGAGGACGCGCGGGCCTTGGCCGGCCTCATGAGCACCCTCGACCGGCTCGCCAAGCCGACCGTCGCGCTGATCCAGGGCGCCGCTTTCGGCGGCGGGGTCGGGCTGGTGGCCTGCTGCGATATCGCGATCGCCTCGGAGGCCGCGAGCTTCTCGCTCTCCGAAGTCAAGCTGGGACTCATCCCCGCCGTGATCAGCCCCTACGTGGTGGCTGCCATGGGGCCGGGGGCCGCGCGCCGCTTCATACTGACGGCCGAGCGGTTTTCCGCCCAGCAGGCCCTCACTCTCGGCCTGGTCCACGAGGTGGTCCCGGCCGAGCGCCTGGAGGAGACGGCCGAGCAACTTTTCCGACATCTCGCCCAGGGCGGGCCGTTGGCTCAAGCCGAGGCGAAGAAGCTGGTCCTGTCGCTCGCCGGCCGGCCGATCGACCGCGGGCTCGTCGAAGAGACCGCCCAGCGCATTGCCCGGATCCGCGTCGGCGAAGAGGCGCTGGAAGGGCTCGCCGCCTTTCTGGAAAAGCGCAAGGCCGAATGGCAAGGCGAATGATGCGGCGGCGAAGAGACGAAAGGCCTGCGCTCATGAACGCTCTCGAGGCATCATGAAGCGCCGGGAGCACATTCACCTCGTGCCTGTGGCCATAACGGTCGCGCTGATCTCGCTCATCTCGCTCGCGGTCGGCACCCATCTCGGCTACAGCCTGATCACGCTCGCCACGGTGGCGGCGTGATTGACCTCGGTGGGAACGGATGTTCGAGAGCCTACTGATCGCCAACCGTGGAGAGATTGCCTGCCGCGTTGTGCGGACGGCAAAGCGCTTGGGCCTGCGCACTATCGCCGTCTATTCCGAGGCCGATAAGGACGCTCTTCACGTCGCGCTCGCCGACGAGGCCCGGGCGATCGGACCGCCGGCCGCCGCCGAAAGCTATCTGAACATGAATGCGGTGCTGGACGCCGCCAGGGCCAGCCGGGCCGAGGCGGTTCACCCGGGGTATGGTTTTCTCTCCGAGAACGCGGACTTTGCAGAGGCTTGCGCGGCGGCGGGCCTCGTCTTCGTCGGGCCGCCGGCCAAGGCCATCCGGGCCATGGGCAGCAAGGACCGGGCCAAAGTGCTTATGGACCGGGCCGGCGTGCCGGTCCTGCCGGGCTACAACGGCCGGGCGCAGAGTCCGAAGGCCCTCGAGCGGGCGGCGGCAAAGCTCGGCTATCCGCTGCTGATCAAGCCGTCGGCGGGTGGCGGCGGCAAGGGTATGCGCCGGGTCGACGCGGCCGCGGACTTTGCCCCGGCGCTGGAGGGCGCCCGCCGGGAAGCCGCCGCGGCCTTTGGTGACGAGCGGGTAATTCTGGAGCGGTTCCTGGCGCGGCCGCGCCATATCGAAGTCCAGATCTTCGCCGACCGGCACGGCCAGGCGGTCCATTTGTTCGAGCGCGACTGTTCGATTCAACGGCGCCACCAGAAGGTGATCGAGGAGGCGCCGGCGCCGGGCTTAAGCGCGAAGCTGCGTAGCGACATGGGCCGGACGGCGGTCGAAGCAGCCCGGGCGATCGGCTATGTCGGTGCCGGCACCGTCGAATTCTTGCTTGACGGAAAAGCGTTCTACTTCATGGAGATGAATACGAGACTTCAGGTAGAACATCCGGTGACGGAGATGATCACCGGCCACGATTTGGTGGACTGGCAACTCCGCGTGGCGGCGGGTGAGGGGCTGCCCTGCCGCCAGCAGGATCTGGCGATTGGTGGCCATGCCATCGAGGCACGGCTCTATGCCGAGGACCCGGCGCGAGATTTTCTGCCGGTGGCAGGGCGGCTTGAACGCCTGAAATTTCCCAAGGTGGGTTCGCACGTCCGGATCGACAGCGGCGTGCGCGAGGGCGACGAGATCTCGCACTACTACGACCCTATGATCGCCAAGCTGATCGTCGCCGGCAAAGACCGCCCGGCCGCGCTCGCCCGGCTGGAGCGGGCGCTGGCATCGACCGAGATTTCCGGGGTGGCGACGAATCTGGCGTTCCTGCGGCGCATCGCCGCACAGTCGGACTACCGGGCCGGGCGGATCGACACGGACTTCGTTGCCCGACACGGCGACGAGCTTCTCCCCGCCGGAACTGGCGTGAGCGACGATGTGCTGGCGCTCGCGAGCCTGGCGGTGCTGCTGCGCCGGGATGCCGAGGCCCGCGCGGCGGCGCAAGTGTCGGACGATCCCTTTTCGCCCTGGCAAAAAACCGACGGCTGGCGGCTCAACACGGAACGGCTCAGCCTGCTGCGGTTCGAAGGCGCCGCGGAGCCGATCGACGTGCTCGTCCGCCCCGGCCCTGGGATCGTGCGCCTCGGGTTTGGCGAAAAGGAGGTCGTGGCCTCGGGACGACTGGCCGACGATGGCACACTGGACGCGCGGCTAGACGGGCGAACGCGCAGCGCGACGGCCCTCTGGGACGGGGCCGACCTCAGCCTCGAGGTGGACGGCGCGCGCCACCCGCTCCGTCTTTTCGATCCCTTGGCCGTGGCCGCGGATCAAGAGGCCGGCAGCAACCGTGTAATTGCGCCCATGCCGGGCAAGGTCGTCCAGGTCCATGTGGCGCCGGGCGACCGGGTCGCGCGCGGGGACGCCCTCATGGCCTTGGAGGCGATGAAGATGGAGCACACCATCGTTGCGCCCATGGACGGCCGGGTCGCCGCGGTCCACTATCGCGCTAACGATCTGGTGGAGGAGGGTGTCGACCTGATAGACTTCGAGATAGAGTCATGAATAACAGTGAGTTATGATGTGACTCTTCCACAATATATAAAAATGGTGGAGGTGGGCGCGCGCGACGGCCTGCAGAACGAAGCGCAGGTCGTGCCGACCGCGGTAAAGGTGAGTTTGATCGACCGGCTGGCGTCGGCCGGCCTGACGACGATCGAGGCCGGCGCCTTCGTGCACCCGAAGCGGGTGCCCCAGATGGCCGATACGGCCGAGGTGCTGGCCGGGCTCGCCCGCCGCCCCGGCGTCCGCTATCCGGTGCTGGTGCCCAACGAGACGGGTATGGCGCGGGCGCTTGCCGCCGGTGTCGAAGAGGTGGCCGTTTTCGCCGCGGCCTCGGAGAGCTTTTCGAAGAACAACATCAACTGCTCAATCGAGGAGTCGTTCGCGCGTTTCGCGCCGGTGATGGCGGCCGCGGCATCGAATGCCGTGCCGGTGCGGGGCTACGTCTCCTGCACGCTCGGCTGCCCCTACGAGGGCGCGATTGCACCCGGGCGCGTGGCCGAGGTCTCCGAACGGCTGGCGGACAATGGCTGCTATGAGATCTCGCTGGGCGACACCATCGGCGTCGGCACGCCGCGCAAGGCCCGGGCCATGGTGGAAGCCGTCGCCGCGCGGGTTCCGCTGGCGCAGTTGGCCGTCCACTTCCACGACACCTATGGCCAGGCGCTCGCCAACATTCACGCTTGTCTGGAGCTTGGGATAGCCACGGTCGATTCCTCGGTTGCGGGGCTCGGCGGCTGCCCCTATGCCCCCGGCGCCACCGGCAACGTGGCGAGCGAGGACGTGCTCTACCTGCTCGACGGCCTCGGCATCGAGACCGGCGTCGATCTCGCCAAGCTGGCGGCTGCCGGTCGGTTCATATCGGAGCATCTGCGACGCCAGCCGGCCTCGAAGGTGGCGCTGGCGATGGCCGCCAACAGGGGATCCGACTCGGCATGATCGGGGACCTCCGCTTTGCCTTGGCGGCGCGCGGCGCTAGACTGCCAGGATTCGCCTGACGGCGCGGGTCCGGCTTCGATTAGGGGAAAGGAGAGGCGTGCCGCTTCATCTCATCAAGCTGTCCGTCGGCAGCGAGGACGTGGACGATTTGCGCCAGTGGCACGACAAGCGCCTGGCCGAAACCGGCCGCGTCTTCCACCGCACCCGCATGATGCCGCGGCGCCGTGAGGAATTGCTCGCCGGCGGCTCGATCTATTGGGTTATCAAGGGCTTCGTGACCGCGCGTCAGTGCCTCGTCGGGATCGAACGGATCAGCTATTCCGACGGTACGCCGGCGACGGAACTGGTCCTGGATCCGGTTCATGTGCGCACGGTCCCGACCCCGCACCGGCCATTTCAGGGCTGGCGCTATCTCATGCCCGAAGACGCGCCGCCCGACCTCGACGATCTGCCCGGAAACATCGCTGAGATGCCGCCCGAGATGCTGGCTGAACTGCGTCAATTGGGACTTCTCTAACGCGCGCTTCGATTCGGCGTCATGGCCGGGGCATGACCAGGGCATGACCGGGGCATGACCGGCCACGTGGCGTGCGTGTCGGGCGGAATCCACGGAAGCGGGGAACCATTCCAGAGCACCGAAAAAAATCGTCAGCTCTTTGGCATTTCTCTCTGGACAAGGATCGGGCGCCCCCCTATATAGACCTCGCCGTCGGCTCCGGCCGGCGGTTTTTGTCTCGATACGACACGATATTCGAGGTTTTAGCGGCTTCGCGCCGTTGTCTCTTTGGGTCGTGTTGGTTATGATGAGCGGTTGTCGCCACTCCCAACAGCCGTTGGACGTGCGATTTTCTCATCAGCCGGGAAACCGGGTCGCCACCCGGCGCTTCGCGTCGAGTGGCAGATGTGCTGTTTGACATCGTTGGATTTGGAAGGGATGCGCGGGCGGCGGTTCCGGGTGCCGATTCGGCAGCTGGGGCCTATTATCGCTCGGCGCATACACTACGTACGTGTTCGAAAGTAATAGGAGCCCTTGTTTAACTCGGCCCCTTCGGGGGTCCGGGTTGAGGTCAACTTGAGAGTTTGATCCTGGCTCAGAACGAACGCTGGCGGCAGGCCTAACACATGCAAGTCGAAGGAGAAGCCGGACTTCGGTCCGGTGGAAACTGGCGCACGGGTGAGTAACGCGTGGGTATCTACCTTGGGGTGGGGAATAACCGCTGGAAACGGCGGCTAATACCGCATACGCCTTTAGAGGGAAAGCTCCGGCGCCCTAAGAGGAGCCCGCGTTGGATTAGCTTGTTGGTGAGGTAACGGCTCACCAAGGCTACGATCTATAGCTGGTCTGAGAGGATGATCAGCCACAC